>CAXQPR010000036.1:0-22309 GCA_964225855.1 Salipiger bermudensis
TGCCGGCCTTTCCTCGGGTGCCGCGGCTGGTGGCCTCAAACTCGCTCACCGGCATGCGCTTGAGGTAGCCGGTTTCGGTGAGCAACACCACCGAACGCTCATTGGCGATCAGGTCGATGTCTTCCAGACCGGCGGCGATGTTGAGGATTTCAGTACGGCGCTCGATCGGGTAGCGATCGCGCAGCTGGGTGAGTTCCTCCTGGATGATCCCGAACACCCGCTCGCGGCGGCCAAGGATGTCTTTGTAGTCGGCAATCTTGGCGACCAAATCCTCGTGTTCGAGGCGGATCTTGTCGGCTTCCAGCGCCGTGAGCCGGCGCAGTTGCATCTGCAGAATGGCGTCGGCCTGGATCTCCGTGAGGCCGTGACGCTCCTGCAGCTGCTGGCGAGCAGTGGCCGTGTCAGAGGCAGCGCGGATCAGGGCAATGATCGGATCGAGCTGGTCGAGGGCCAACAGCAGGCCCAGCAGAATGTGATCCCGCTCTTCCGCTTTGCGCAGCAGGTAACGGGTGCGGCGCTCGATCGTCTCGACCCGGAAGTCGATGAACACCTGCAGCATCCGGCGCAGGGTGAGCAGGATCGGCTCACCATTCACCAGCGCCAGCATGTGGGCGCTGAAGTTGCTCTGGAGCGGCGTGAGCTTGAACAGGTTGTTGAGCACAACCTGCGGGTAGGCATCACGGCGCAACTCGACAACGATGCGCATGCCGTCGCGATCGCTTTCGTCGCGGATGTCTGAGATGCCTTCGAGCTTCTTGTCATTCACCATCTCGGCGATGCGCTCAATCAGCGCCGCCTTGTTGGTTTGGTAGGGAAGCTCCGTGATGATTACGGCATCACGATCCGGCCGGCCTGGGGCTTCGATCGTTTCGATCGCCGCCACGCCGCGCATGGTCACCGAACCGCGACCGGTGAGGTAGGTCTCACGAATGCCGGCGCGCCCAAGAATCTGACCACCGGTCGGGAAGTCGGGGCCAGGAATGATGCGGAGAAGCTCTTCTTCCTCGAGCTCGGGGTTCTCAATCAGCGCCAGCAGACCATTGATCAGCTCCCCGAGGTTGTGGGGAGGAATGTTGGTGGCCATCCCCACCGCAATGCCCGCCGAGCCATTCAGCAGCAGCTGGGGAATCCGAGCCGGCAGCACCGTTGGCTCCTGCTGGGAGCCGTCGAAATTGTCGGCGAAATCAACGGTTTCCGCCTCGATGTCTTCCAGCAGGCTGTCGGTGGTGAGTGCCCGCAGCCGCGATTCCGTGTATCGCATGGCGGCCGGGGGATCGTTGTCCACCGAACCGAAGTTGCCGTGCCCATCGATCAGGGGCATCGACATCGAGAAGTCCTGGGCCATGCGCACCAGGGCGTCGTAGACCGCCGTATCGCCGTGGGGGTGGTACTTACCCAGCACCTCACCCACCACACGGGCGCACTTTCGATAGGGCCGATCGCTGGTGAGACCCAGCTCATACATCGCATAGAGAATGCGGCGATGCACGGGCTTCAATCCGTCGCGGGCGTCAGGCAAAGCACGCCCGACGATCACGCTCATCGCGTACTCCAGATAGGAGCGCGACATCTCGTTGCGCAGATCCGTCTGGATGATCCGGTCGTCGGACTCGCCGGGACCGCCGTTGCCGGGCCCCACTGGATCCGCCATACAAGACCTAAAAGCCTTCGCGAGTTTATCGCGGCAGTGCCCGGCTCACCAGGTATTGCAATCAACACCAATACCGAAGGCAAACGGAATTAATCCGGCGTTCGCCCTTAAGGTGCGCGCGATCGTGCTTGCCCCGGCGATGAGCTCCGACATCAATATTTCTGGCCTATCCATGACTGGCCCTACCTCCACCGCGACCAGCCCCTCCGCGGAGATGGTCAACAACGGATCGTCGGAGTCATCCAGCGAGACCAGCAGCATCAGCGATCCAGCCGCAGCCTCAACTACCGCAGCTGAAACTGCCGCTGCTGAAACCTCCTCTGTTGAATTTGCCGCTGCAAGCAGTGCAGTCGCTGCAGAGCCAGCGGCGACCGCCTCACCTGCGATGACCGACCAGGCTGCCGTGATTGAGCAGCCTTCAATCAGCGCACCGGTTGCCGTGACGGAAGAACCCGCAGCGACCGCCGAGGCCGAGCTGCCCTCCATGACCGAGCAGCCATCTCCGAATCAGCAGCCATCGATCGCCGAACAGCCCGCTGCCGCGGCACAGCCCGTCACCACTGCACAGCCCGCTGCTGTTTCACAGCCCGAGCCCCCGAAACCGGCCGTTGAAACGCCACAGCCTCCCCAGCCCCCGAGCGACCCGGTCATCGCCGAACGGATCACCATCCCAGCCAATCCCAGCAGTGACGACAGCGCACCTGAAGGTGGCGAATGGGACCTGCTCACCTCCAAAGTAAAGGCCTGGTGGGACAGCAACGACATTGGCGAGCAGGTCTCCCAACTGCGTCAGCCCCTGCGCATTGCGGCCTATCTGATCGGTGCCCTCCTGGTGCTGCGGGTGTACGCCGGCCTTCTCGCAGCGATCGACAACATCCCTCTGGCCTCAGGACTGCTTGAGCTGGTGGGCGTCTGCTGGGTGCTGCGCTTCTCCGCCACCCGCCTTGTGCGCAGCCAGGACCGGGCCGAAGTCATCCAGGGCCTGCGCCAGCGCTGGACCTCTTTCGCCGGCAAGAAATAAGAGCGATCCACAACCGAATCGATCGAATCAAGGGAAACCGAGGAGCTCAGGCCGCTTGGTAGCTTGACTTGATCTTTCAATGGCTTGCGGTGAACATTCAGCTTGGTCGCTCCAAAGTTGTCCGCCGGGCTTATGGCATCGACGAGATTGCCTTGGTGCCAGGCGGTCGCACCGTTGACCCCGAAGTCACCGACACCAGCTGGACCCTGGGTGGAATCGAGCGAGAGATTCCAATCATCGCCAGCGCCATGGATGGCGTTGTGGACGTGGGGATGGCGGTCAAGCTTTCCCAGCTGGGTGCGCTGGGGGTGATCAACCTCGAGGGTGTTCAGACCCGTTATGAGGACCCGAATGCGGTTCTCGATCGCATTGCTTCTGTGGGTAAGGACGAATTCGTCCCCCTGATGCAGGAGATCTACAGCCAGCCGGTGCAGGAAAGCCTGATCCGCAAGCGCATCAAAGACATCAAGGCCCAGGGCGGCATTGCTGCAGTCAGTGGCACCCCGGTGGCCGCGTTGCGCTTTGGCAAAGCGATTGCTGAAGCGGGTGCCGATCTGTTCTTCGTGCAGGCAACGGTCGTCTCCACCAATCACATCGGACCTGAAGGCCAAGAGACCCTCGACCTGGCCGCCCTCTGCCGCGACATGGGCGTGCCTGTGGTGATCGGCAACTGCGTCACCTACGACGTGGCCCTGGAACTGATGCGTGCCGGTGCCGCTGGCGTGATGGTGGGCATTGGCCCCGGTGCCGCCTGCACCTCCCGCGGCGTGCTGGGTGTCGGCATTCCCCAGGCAACCGCCGTGGCCGACTGCGCCGCAGCCCGCGATGACTACGCCAAGGAAAGCGGTCGCTATGTGCCGATCGTGGCCGATGGCGGCATCGTCACTGGCGGGGACATCTGTAAGTGCATCGCCTGTGGCGCTGATGCTGTGATGATCGGCTCCCCAATCGCCCGGGCCGAAGAAGCACCCGGCCGTGGATTCCACTGGGGCATGGCCACCCCAAGCCCCGTACTGCCCCGCGGCACCCGCATCAACGTTGGCAGCACCGGAAGCCTCGAGCGCATTCTGCGCGGCCCCGCCAAGCTCGACGACGGCACCCACAACCTGCTGGGCTGCCTCAAGACCTCGATGGGCACCCTCGGAGCCCGCACCATCAAGGAAATGCAGCAGGTGGAAGTGGTCGTCGCTCCCTCCTTGCTGACCGAAGGCAAGGTCTACCAAAAAGCCCAGCAACTGGGTATGGGCAAGTAGGTCTGACCTGTCAGTCCGGCAGCTGAGACGCCCAAGACAAGCAGTAAGGTTCTGGCGTGCGGGCCCCGGCTCGCACACTCCTCACACCCCCCGGCCCGGCGCGATCGGGCTTTTTGTCTTTGGGGAGATCCGGGCAGATCACAGTTCCCGTCAAAACGGAGCTCAAGCCCGGGTTTTCCTGACAACCGTTGC
The DNA here is from genome assembly GCA_964225855.1 of Salipiger bermudensis. Lineage (GTDB taxonomy): Bacteria > Cyanobacteriota > Cyanobacteriia > PCC-6307 > Cyanobiaceae > Synechococcus_C. The sequence goes on from CAXQPR010000036.1 coordinate 4,118, forward strand.
TAAATTCCAACTCAATAACTCGTTCAAGAGAATGTCCAGCGCAGCTGCCGTTACCGACGCCTCCTTCGAACAGGACGTGCTCCAGAGCGATGTGCCTGTGCTGGTCGACTTCTGGGCGCCCTGGTGTGGCCCCTGCCGCATGGTGGCCCCGATCGTGGATGAAATCTCCAAGGAATTCGAGGGCAAAATCAAGGTGTTCAAGCTGAACACCGACGAGAACCCCAACGTCGCCAGCCAATACGGCATCCGCAGCATCCCCACCCTGATGGTGTTCAAGGGCGGCCAGAAGGTCGACACCGTTGTTGGTGCCGTTCCGAAGGCCACCCTCTCTGGCACGATCTCCAAGTACCTCTGAATGCAGTCGTCAACTTGACGATCGGTCTTATTGATTACGGCATGGGCAATCTGCACTCAGTGCAGATTGCCTTTCGTCGTTTTGGGGTGGAGCTTCACCCTGTTTACAACCCAGGCGACCTGGACGCCTGCACGGCCCTGATCCTGCCGGGAGTGGGGTCTTTCGATCCAGCGATGGAACGCTTGGCCGCCACTGGCCTGGTGCCTGACCTCCAGCGCTGGCATGCCAAGGCCAAGCCACTGTTAGGCATCTGCCTCGGGCTACAGCTGCTGTTTGAAGCCAGCGATGAAGGCAGCACCCCTGGCCTGGGGCTCCTTGGTGGGCACGTCAAGCGGCTGCCTACAGGGGAAGGGGAACGCATCCCCCACATGGGCTGGGCCCAGCTGAAGCCCAACCATCCCTCCCCGCTGCTGAGCGCCGATGACACGGAGGAATGGATGTACTTCGTGCATTCCTATGCAGCCCATCCCAGCGACTCCACCGTGCTGGCAGCCACAGCGCCCTTCGGCAGAGGAGAAGCCACGGCCATGGTCTGGCAGCGACGCCTCGGCGCCTGTCAGTTCCATCCAGAGAAGTCAGGAGATGCTGGTCAGCGGCTGATCAAGCGCTGGCTCGCCTGGCTTGATCAAGGGGCTCCACTGGCATCGTGAGCAGCGCAGGCCCAGGGCAGCTGCGGCTCACCGGTGGCCGCAAGCTGCGCAGCCCTCGCGGCAACGGCACCCGTCCCACCACCGCCCGGGTCCGCGAGGCGGTGATGAACATCCTTGCGCCCCAGCTGCATGGAGCCCATTGGCTCGATCTCTGCAGCGGCAGCGGCGTGATGGGCTGTGAGGCCCTGCAACGGGGTGCCCGGCGGGTGGTGGCCTTGGAACACGATCGTGCGACGGCAGCCATCTGCCGCAGCAACCTGGAAGCCACTGCCGCGGGCCAGAGCGCCATGCCCACGGTGATGGTGGTGCAACGCGATCTGATCAGTTGGCTCCAGCGAGGCCGGCCCGAGGATGACCCCGGCTTTGACCTGGTCTATTTCGATCCGCCCTATGCCTCAGGGCTGTACAGCCGCGGCCTGGACGCACTGATTAACGGTGGGTGGCTGAAACCCAATGCGCTTGTGCTGTGTGAACACGCCAAACAGCAAAAACCCGCCACTCCAGAAGGATGGCGGGAACAGGATTGCCGTTCGTACGGCAGCAGTTCGGTGCTGTTTCTCAGCCCCCCAGAGCGCTGCCCCGGCGGTACTGATTCCATGCAGCCACAAACAGACCCAGAAGGGTGACAGGGATCAGACCCAGAACAATGCCGCAGAGCAGGGGTTCGATCATGTTGTCGCGCCCAATGGAAAACTTGATCACAATTGTTCCATGGCTTGGACGCAATCGTGACCTCCCCGTCATCAACTGCTGCAGCCCCCAGCCCGCGGCGACGGGGACTGATCGCGGGTTTGGTCACCGTGGCGGCGATCACCTGCATCGTGTTGGTGGCCTGGGTGATGACCAGCACCAATCGCGATCCCTACGTGGTGGCCACCCGATCACTCGAAGGTGATGCCCAGCACGGTGGATTGCTGTTTCGCATCAACTGCGCCGGTTGCCATGGCATTGGCGGGCAGGGCCTGGTGGGCCCGAATCTCCAGGGCGTCAGTACTCGCCTGAGCGACCCGCAGATCATCCAGCAGGTGGTGAGCGGGCAGACCCCTCCCATGCCGCGATTCGAGATTGAACCCCAGGAGATGGCCGACCTGCTGGCCCATCTCCATGGCTTCAGCGGCGTCGAATGACAGGACGCGCACCTCTGTGCGTGGTGCTGGTGGAGCCGGCAGGCCCCCTGAATGTGGGCAGCGTCGCCCGTCTCTGCGCCAATTTCGCCGTCAATGACCTGCGACTGGTGGCGCCCCGCTGTGACCCCAACGATCCGGATGCACTGCGGATGGCGGTCCATGGCCGCCCCGTGCTGACCTCGGCACGGATCTACCCCAACCTGCTGGCCGCAGTCAGCGACTGCAGCCGTGTGATCGCCACCGCCGGTCGCCTCGACCACGGCACCATCCCCCTTGGCCCCGCGGAGGTGGTCCTGCCCTGGGCGATCAGCAGCAGTGGTCAACAGCCCATCGCCCTGGTGTTCGGACGGGAAGACCACGGCCTCACCAATGCCGAACTGCTGCTCAGCCAACGGGTGATCGCGCTTCACAGCAGCGACACCTACCCCTCGCTCAACCTCTCCCACGCTGTGGCCGTGGTGCTGCATGAGATTGCTCGGCTGGAGGCAGGCCCGAGCCCAAAAGCCGAACCATGGCTCGTCAGCCCAGAGACGCCGGAAACCGAACCCGCAGGCCCCAAAGCGCTGGAGGCCTGCCTCGATGATGCCGAGGAGCTGCTGCTGGAAGTGGGATTCCTGATGAAGCACACCGCTCGGGCTCGGATGGCCAAGGTGCGCGCTCTGCTGCAACGGGGCCTGATCCGTGCGGATGAGGTGGCACTGCTGCGGGGAATGGTGCGGCAACTGCGTTGGGCGGTTCGGCATCACCGCCTCTAATCTCTGGCAGCACTTGTTCGTTCCCGGGTGAGCAGCAGTCGTTCCAACCGCAACCAACCCGGCTGGGCCAAACCGATGCGCCTGTTGCTGCGGCTGATGCTGATGGGCATTGGCCTGGGTGTGGTGACCGGATCGGCCCTGAAGCTGCTGGCACCTCAGGTGCAGAAAGGTGAGTTGAGCCTCCCCTCCTGGGTGGTGATGCCCAACAGCGGGCCAGCCCCCAAACCCCTGGGGACACAAAGCAGCCGTCAAACCGCCCGGCCTGCCAATCAGCCCTGGGGCAACAACCTCGGACGGTTTGAAACCAAGCGCGAGGTCACCGCTTTGAGCCAACGCTGGCGCGACCTGGCCGCCCAGCAGAAGGATCTCAAGGTGAGCGCCTTCATGTTGGTGCTGGATGACGGCCGTTATGCCGAGCTGGGGGCGGACACCGCCCTTTCAGCGGCCAGTTCGATCAAAACGCCGATCCTGCTGGCGGCATTGGAACGCCTGGATGCGGGAGATCTGCATTGGAACGAACCCCTCACCATGACCAAACCCCTGGTGGGAGGTGGTGCGGGCTGGATGGCCAACAAACCGGTGGGCACCCGCTTCCCCACCTATGAGGTGGCCACCGAGATGATCCGAATCAGTGACAACACCGCCACCAACCTGATGATCGAGCGGGCGGGCGGCAAAGAAGCCGTCAACACCCGCTTCAACACCCTGGGGCTGAGTGCCACCAAAATCAACAACTGGCTGCCGGATCTCAAAGGCACCAACACCACCAGTGCCCGCGATCTGGCCCGAGCCATCGCCTTGGTGGACACCGGCGAAGTGCTGAGCACCCGCAGCCGCGATTTGTTCCGCGAAGTGATGAGCACCTCGCGCACCAATCGACTCCTCCCCGGTGGTCTGCTCAAAGGGCTCGGCGGGGATCAGGGGGAGCCCGACAGCAGCCTGATGGTGAAGGGCTACAGGGTCTACAACAAAACCGGCGACATCGGCATCGCCTACGCCGATGCAGGCCTGATCGAACTCCCCGATGGCAGCAGGGCTGTAGCGGCCTTCCTGGTGCAAGGCCCTTTCAATGATCCCCGCTCCACCGAGCTGATCCGCGACATGGCCGCGGCCATGGCACCGGTGTTGAAGGCCAAGCCAGCGCCACCGCGCGCCCGGTAATCCACCTACCCCCCCTCTGGGTTCGCCCTACTGACGCCCGCTCTGCTGCTCAACCCCATGACCCGCACGATCAAGGCTCCACTGCTGCAAACCCGTCGCAGCGCCCTCGGCCTCACCGTTGCGATGCTCCAGTTCGCAGGTCTCCAACTGGCGCCCCCGGTGCTGCTGGGCCCTGGGGTTCGCGCTGCTGAGCCGTCACCCGCCAAGGATCCTGCCCCCGAATCGATCGTCCGTCAGCAGCAGATTCAGCCTCTGCCTGGCCATCTCGATCAAGTGTTGGTGGTCAATGACAACAACCCCGAGCTGATCACCGGTGACGGCATCCTGCTCTCCACTTTTCCCAGCTCCCCAGGGCTCAATCAGGCGCTGAACGGTCGCTTTGACCTCTTCAGTCACCACGTCTACGCAGGCACGCCTGAGGAGCTCGACTCCACCCTCTGGATCGCCGTCGTCGCGCAGCCCGTGGGCCAGGGCCCTGTCACCCTCGATCTGGTGGGCGGCAGCACATCCCTCTCCCAGGCCACCCGACCGGGGCAGACAGCAGCTCCGTTCCTGCCGCTGCCGTCACGCATGGATGAAACCAGTGAACCGATCGCCTCAGGCCCCGGCAGTCGCGTGGCGGGTGACCTGCTGAGGGGAAGCCGCGCCCCGGAACTCCCCAAGCAGTGGACCATCACGGACGGTGCTCCCAGCACCCTGTTGGTGCTGCCCATTCCAGTGGCAGGCCTCGATCCCTTGCTCAACGGCCGCAACATTCAGCTGAGACTGCGCAGCTCGGCACCGGTGCACCTCGCCACCCTGGCGGCCCGCGGCAACAAGCAGAACCCGCCATCCCTGAAGCGTTGGCAGGAGCTTCTGCGCTCCGGTCGCCTCAGCCCCAAAGAGCATCAACCCACCCCCCGGGGAAGCCGCGGAAAAATCATTTACTCGCGCGTCAGTGGCATCCAAACCGGCAGCCGCTGGAGCGCCAGGATCACTGATCCCAGTAAGACAACCCTGGCGTTACCCGACCAAGCGGTGGGGTGGCCGATCAGCAGCCTCGAACGCGGTGATCTAGGCACTGGACAAGTGCAAACCGCTGAACTGAAGACCTTCAGCCCTGGAACCGCTTGGGCTGCCCATGGCAATTACGGCGTCGAGTACGACATCAGCCTGCCGCTCAAAAACTCCAGCGCGCAGCCCCGCACTGTGGCCCTGGCCCTCGAATCCCCGATCAAGGACGGGAGCGGCCCTGACCACCTGCGGTTTCAGTCACCACCCCGCAAATCAGTGATGTACCGCGGTCCGGTCGAGGTGCGAGGGCTGGACGGCGCTGATGGCCAGCCCAGGGGCCGCCAGATGGTGCATTTGGTGTTACGCCAGGGTCAGGAGGGTCCCCGTCTGGGGCACGTGACGCTCCAGCCAGGTGAGCAGCGATTGGTGCGGGTCAGGCTGATTTATCCCGCCGATGCCACTCCCCCACAGGTGCTGACCCTCCTGCCTGTGAAACAATCCACTCCATCAGTGAGTGTCAGCCCGTGAGTGCACCCCGGAAGCGCAGGGTTTTCCCCTTCACCGCCGTGATCGGTCAGGAGGAAATGAAGCTGGCCCTGCTGCTCAACGTGATTGATCCCCGCATTGGTGGGGTGATGATCATGGGTGACCGCGGCACCGGCAAATCCACGACCATCCGTGCCCTGGCTGATCTGCTGCCCGGCATCGAGGTGGTCGCCGGCGATCCCTACAACAGCTCCCCCAACGACCCGGATCTGCAGAGCAGTGACGTGCGCGAGCGGCTCGAGAGGGGCGAAAGCCTGAGCACAGAGGAGCGCCAGGTCCCGATGGTGGACCTCCCCCTCGGCGCAACGGAAGACCGTCTCTGCGGCACCATCGACATCGAGAAAGCCCTCAGCGAGGGTGTGCGGGCGTTCGAACCCGGCCTGCTGGCCAAGGCCAACCGCGGCCTGCTGTACGTGGACGAGGTCAACCTGCTGGATGACCACCTGGTGGACGTGCTGCTCGACTCCGCCGCCTCCGGCTGGAACACCGTGGAACGGGAAGGCGTCTCCGTGCGTCACCCGGCCCGTTTCGTATTGATCGGCTCCGGCAACCCCGAGGAAGGCGAACTACGCCCCCAGCTGCTCGACCGCTTCGGGATGAGCGTGGAGGTGCGCACCGTGCGCGAACCAGAACTGCGGGTGCAGGTGGTGGATCAACGGACCGCCTTCGACTCCGATCCCGATGGCTTCAGCGTCAGCGTCGAGGCCGGCCAGCAAGCCCTCCAGCAGCGCGTGGTGGAAGCCCAGCAGCGCCTTGAGCAGGTGCGCATCGACGACGACCTGCGCCTGCGCATCTCTGCCGTCTGCGGCGAGCTTGATGTGGATGGTCTGCGGGGGGACATCGTCACCAACCGTGCCGCCCGGGCCCTGGCCGCGTTTGAAGGTCGCACCGACGTGACGGAAGACGACGTCGCGCGCGTTGCATCCTGCTGTCTGCGTCACCGCCTGCGAAAGGATCCTCTTGAGCAGGTGGACTCCGGCGACCGGGTGGTGAAGGTGTTCTGCAAGGTGTTTGAACGCAGCGAAAGCAGCGACCGCGCCGACTTCGAACTGGCCCTGGCCGCCTGATCCAGAGCGCGACCTCATGCGCATCCTCGGCATCGATCCAGGCTTGGCCCGCGTGGGTTACGGAGTGATCGATGTCGACCCCTCAGCGGGACGAGGCACAGAGGCTCAGACCATGCTCGACTGCGGCATCATCCGCACCGACCCTGGACGCAGTGAAGGGCAACGGATGGTGGAAATCGCCCGCGACCTGCGCCAGTTGATTCGCATCTGGAAACCCGACATGGCGTCGGTGGAGAAGTTTTTCTTCTACCGCTCCAGCAACACGATCGCTGTGGTGCAGGCCCGCGGTGTGGTGATCATGACCCTCACCCGCTTTGGCCTGCCGATCGTGGAATTTCCGCCAATGCAGATCAAACAGGCGCTCACCGGCAACGGGCACGCTGACAAAGACGAGGTCCTGGAGTCGGTGATGCGGGAGTTGAACCTCGACGCACCTCCCAGGCCGGACGATGCAGCCGATGCTCTTGCTGTTGCCCTCACCGGTTGGTTCCAGCGTTAGGCCACAGGGCATCGGAGAGACCGCCGGGGATCAGTTCAGATCGAGATACAGACCAGGACCCCGTTGACCGCCGAAAAGGCTGAACACGCGCCGGACAGGAGCAACCCGTTCGGTTTCGATCACGCGATACCGCGGCAGAGCGGGTCGGCGATAGGCCGGCACGATCAGCTCGCGGCGCAGCGCGCGGTTCCGGTCGCGAAGGCTGCGGATCTGGCGGTCTTGGTACCTGATCTGTTGGCGAAGATCAGACTTGCTTGCGGCTTGGGCAGGAGCTGGTTGCAAGACCGTGGCGGACGTGGCCACGACCAGACCGGCGGCAGCGAAGGCGGCGAAGGAGTGGGTAAACATGGTGTGTGTGGATGAAGGAACTTCGGAGGCGAAACCTCTGATGACCACACCCTCCCCCCAGGTCTGGTGGAACCCAGTGCACAACGCTGGTGAAGACGAGGTGAAAACAGCCACAATCTCTGCATCAGCCCAGAGATATCGATGCTGCGTCCCGTGCGGGAACGATGAGCACCAGTCCGAACCACGGCTGGTTTGATGCGGTGGCCACGGCCTATCAGAGCTGCCGGCCGCGCTACCCCGACAGCCTGTTCCAATGGCTGGCCGAACAAGCACCCGCCCGCCACTGCTGCTGGGATGTGGCCTGCGGCAGCGGGCAGGCGAGCGTGGGGCTCGCGCGCTGGTTTGAGCGGGTGGAGGCCAGCGATCTCAGTCCGGCCCAGATCGCCGCTGCCCCCAGCCATCCCCGCATCCACTACCGGGTTGCTGCAGCTGAACAGTGTGGGCTGGGGGATGACAGCGTTGATGCCGTTGTTGTGGCTGCCGCCATTCACTGGTTGGACGTGCCCAAGTTCAACCAAGAGATGACGCGAGTGCTGCGCCCCGGAGGGCTACTGGCCTGGTTGGGCTACGACCCCATCCAAGGTGCGCCACCGGCGCTCCAACGCTGGCTGGATGACCTCTATCACCAGCGACTGAATCCCTGGTGGCCTGCTGAACGCGCGCATGTGGATCGGCGCTACCGGGATCTCCCCTTTCCCACCCACAGCCAGACCATCCCTGCAGGGATGCAGATCGAACTGCACTGGAGCTGCGATCAGCTGCTGGGATTCATCAGCACATGGTCGGCACTGCGACGCGCTGGCGAACAGGCACCAGCCCTGCTTCAGGACTTTCGATCCGAGCTGTTGGAGCTCTGGCCTGCCGACCAACCCCAGCTGCAACTCCATCTGCCCCTGATGGGGCGATGGGGACGGCTGCCATGACTGACAAACAGGCGCTGCGCCGACAGTTCCGCACCCTGCGAGCGCAGCGTGACGACCAGGCCATCCGCAACGCCATTGCGGCATTGCTGAAGCACGCCCCTGCAACAGGTCACCTGGGGCTCTACTGGCCATTGAAAGGAGAAACCGATCTGCGGCCGTTGCTGCCTGCACTCCAGGACCGCCACCTAGCACTGCCCTCCAGTGACGGGGGCCATGGCAACGGGTCAGGGGCCAGCGAAGTCAGGCTCAGCTATCACGCCTGGGATCGAGGTCCGCTGCAACCCGACGGTTGCGGCATCCCCGCCCCGATCGATCAACCCGCCCTGAAGCCGGATCAACTGCAGTTGCTCTTGGTTCCTGCCCTGGCCATGGATGCCAGCGGCATCCGTCTGGGCTATGGCGGCGGCTACTACGACCGCCTGCGCGCCATCGCGAGCTGGCGGCAGGTCACCGCCCTGGCTGTGGTTCCCCAAAGCTGCATCAGCACCACCCCTTTGCCTCGCGATCCCTGGGATCAACCGTTCGATGGCTGGGTGTGTGAGACGGGGGTGCACTGGTGCAGCAGCGCACCCCACGTCGAAGGGTTCCGTTCTCACCCTTCCCAAGAGGGCATGGGGCCCGCAGGATGGACTGAAGTCTGAACGGGGCAACGATGGCGTTTTTGTGGCGCAGCCTGATGGTGAGCACGGCCAGCTGTGCACTCGCCCTTGGTCTACCCATGGCTGGTCATACCCACGCGATCGAAAGCACCATCAACTACCTGAATGGGGAGCTCCAGCTACACAGCAACTTTTCAACGGGGGATGCAGCAGCAGGTGCGACCGTTCGGCTGTTGCAAGCCGACGGCAGCCCCGGGGAGGAGCTGGGCCAGATGGATGCCAACGGCGTCCTGACCCTGACCCTGCCCGCCCTGAAGCAAGGCGTCCTCGATGTTCAGATCGATGGCGGTCCTGGACACCGCGACTACCTCTCCTTGCCCGTGCATGAAGGCGTGGTCCAGATCGATGCCGTCAGCCAGGTCGGGCAACCAAACCCTGGTTGGCTGGCCCTCCTCGGCAGCGCTGGAGCCGGCGCCGGGCTCTACGGCGGGGCCGTCCTGGTCGGTAGGGTCAGGCGCTCACGCATGGGCTGACACGCCATGGATTCATCCGCCAGCGCTGGCAGCCGCTACGGCAGCGCCGCCCTCGACAAACTGGCGGACAAACTCAGCAGCACGCCAGACGCACGCAAGCGTTACGAATACGTGCTCTGGTTGGCCAAAAAGCTCCCCGCCATGGGCGAAGAGCTGCAGACCGAGGAACGCAAGGTGCAGGGCTGCGTTTCCCAGGTGTTCGTGGATGCCCGCCTTGAAGAGGGTCGCCTGCGTTGGCAAGGCGCCTCAGACGCCTTAATCACCAAGGGACTGCTAGCCCTGCTGATTCAAGGCCTGGACGGCTTGACCCCAGGCGAAGCCATGGCCGTGGATCCAGCCTTCATTGCCGCCACCGGCCTGCAGGCGAGCCTCACCCCATCGCGGGCCAACGGCTTCCTCAACATCCTGCGCATGATGCAATCCCAGGCCTCCAAGCTCAACGCCAACACCTCTCCCACCGCTGAATAAAGTCGTTGCACTGACGACGCGGACGGACACTTCACATGGCGACTCGGATCGGCATCGGCCTGCTGGGACTTGGCACCGTCGGAGCCGGCGTCGCCTCAATCCTCAGCAGCCCGGAAGGTCGCCATCCTCTGATTGCTGATCTTCAGATCGCCAAGGTGGCGGTTCGCGATCTCAACCGACCGCGGCCGATCGCGCTGGACCCCTCCCTGCTCACCACTGACCCTCAGGCGGTGGTCGATGACCCCAACGTGCAGGTCGTGGTGGAGGTCATGGGCGGCATTGAACCGGCCCGCACTCTGATCATGCGCGCCATTGCCGCCGGCAAGTCCGTGGTGACGGCCAACAAAGCTGTGATCGCCCGTCATGGGGAGGAAATCGCCGCCGCCGCCGCCGCCGCGGGCGTGTACGTGCTGATTGAGGCCGCGGTCGGCGGAGGCATTCCGATCATCGAACCGCTCAAGCAATCACTGGGCGGCAACCGCATTCAACGGGTCACCGGCATCATCAACGGCACCACCAACTACATCCTCACGCGCATGGCCCAGGAAGGGGCCGACTACAACGCTGTGCTCAAGGATGCCCAGGATCTCGGCTACGCCGAAGCTGATCCCGCCGCAGACGTGGATGGCCTCGATGCCGCCGACAAGATCGCCATTCTTTCCGGCCTGGCCTTTGGCGGACCGATCGAGCGCAACGCCATTCCTACGGCAGGCATCAGCACCCTCCAGAGCCGCGATGTCGACTACGCCACCCAGCTGGACTACGGCGTCAAGCTGCTGGCCGTGGCCGAGCGGGTCGACAGCCCCAACACCAATACGGCAGACAACAGCACTTCGCTGCCTCTGGCGGTGAGCGTGCAGCCCACGCTGGTGCCCACCGACCACCCCCTCGCCGGCGTGAACGGTGTGAACAACGCCATCCTGGTGGAGGGCGATCCCATCGGTCGCGTGATGTTCTACGGCCCTGGCGCCGGCGCAGGACCGACCGCCTCGGCCGTGGTGGCGGACATTCTCAACATCGCCGGCATCCGCCAGCTCAATGACAACGACGGCAATCTCGACCCTCTGCTGGCGGCCAGCAGCTGGCGCGCTTGCCACCTGGTGGAGAGCAGCGCCATCCGCCAACGCAATTACGTGCGGTTCACCACTGACGACGCCCCTGGCGTGATCGGCCGCATCGGCTCCTGTTTTGGCGACCAGGGCGTCTCGATCCAGTCGATCGTGCAGTTCGATGCCAGCGATGCAGGCGCCGAAATCGTTGTCATCACCCATGAAGTGAGCAACGGCGCCATGCAGGCGGCCCTTTCAGCGATCACCGCGCTGCCTGAGGTGCGTGGCGTTGCCGCCCATCTCGGCTGCCTCTGAGCGAACAGCTGGGGGAATAACCGCCCCCGCCGCACTGGCATTCGCCCCCCCGAGATAGGGCAAAGTTATTACAAATCACCGCTGCATCGATCCGCATCCGCTGATCTGTGCAGGCGACAGTTCATGCCGAACGACTTGATCCACGCCGCTGGTCAACGCTGCTTTCAACCAATGTCAGCCTTGACCATGGACCTGCACCAGGGCGACTGCGTTCAGCTGATCGACAGCAACGAGTTGTTCCAGGTGATTGGCATCGACGATTGCCACAACCGCTGCTGGGTGCGGCGCTGGCCGCTTCAGGCAGCAGGGGGATCCCACGTGTTCGAAATCTCCCTCGGACAAATCGATCAGACAGACGCTTCAGATCACCACGCCCACTCCCCAGGAGCGACCAATCGCCCTTGAATGGGCGCAGCCAAGACGTATCCCAAGGTGCAACAGCAGCAACGTCCAGGCTCAGGCGCAGTCCTGGCCGCCCTGCTGCTTGGCCTCAGTCTCAGCCAAATCGCCTGCCAACCCCATCGCCGCAGTGATCGCCTGACGGTGGCCAGCGCAGGTCGAATCGCCTCCCTTGACCCTGCCCAGGCCAGTACCTACGGCACCCTGCAGCTGTTGACCGCCCTCGGCGACACGCTCTACAGCCGCGAGCGTGACGGCAGCCTCAAGCCCCAGCTCGCGGCACGCCAACCGCAGATCAGTGACGGGGGCCGCACCATCACCATTCCGCTGCGCCGCGACGTGCTGTTCCACGACGGCACCCGCTTTGATGCAGCGGCCATGGCCTTCAGCTTGCGCCGGTTCCTGCGGATCGGCACCCAGAGCTACGTGGTCGGCGATCGGATTCAGGCGATTGAAACGCCTGCGGTTGATGTGTTGCGACTGCGCCTCAGTCGACCATCCAGCTCTCTCGAGAGCCTGCTCACCTCCCCCTATCTCACGCCGGTCTCTCCGACCGCTTACGCCAACCATCAAGACAGCTTTCTCAACGACCGCTTCATAGGCACCGGCCCCTATCAACTGGCGAGTTTCCGGGCGACCCAGCAGAGGTTGGTGCCGTTCAAGCGCTATTGGGGAGAAGCACCCCGCAATGCAGGACTCGATCTGATCAACCTGAGCAACTCCACCGCCCTGTTCGGCGCTCTGCGCAGTGGCGAAGTGGATGTGCTGATGTCGGAATCGATTGATGAAGACCAACGCCTCGCCCTCGATCGCCGAGCCGAAGCCGGCTTGTTGCTGCAAAGCTCGGGCCCGGCCCTTCAGATCGGTTATGTGACCCTGCTCAGCAATGCATCGCCATTGCAATCGCAGCAGGTGCGCCAAGCCCTGGCCTACAGCCTCGATCGCCCCTTGATCAGTGAACGGGTCAGCCACCGCCAGCGCCTGCCGCTGCGGTCCTTGATCCCCCCGAGCCTGCGGGGCGGCAAGCCGGAACCCTGGCCTCTGTACAACCCCAGCAAGGCCCGCAGCCTGTTCCAGCAAGCCGGCTATTGCAAAGGCAACACCCTGCAGCTGCCCTTCACCTACCGCTCCAACGTGCCTTCCGACCGCCTGATGGCGCTGACCTGGCAGGCCCAGCTCCGCCGCGATCTCGATGATTGCGTGCAGCTCAGCCTCGAAGGGGTTGAGTCGACCACCGTTTACCGTCAGCTCGGTGAAGGGGCCTTCAAGGCGGTGATGCTCGACTGGGGCGGCTCCTATCCCGATCCAGAGGCCTATCTAGCGCCGCTGCTGAGCTGCACCCAATCCAGCGGAGAGATCTGCGAAGCCGGGGAAGCGGTGATCAGTGGGAGCTTCTGGACCAAGCCAGGCCTGGAGGCCGCCCTGCGCCGCAGTGATGCGATCAAGGGGCAAGCGCGGCTGAAGCAACTGCTCACGATTGATGCGATGGCCGCCGAAGGCGCCGCCTACCTGCCGGTCTGGCTGGTCACCCCCAAAGCCTGGGCCCAGACGGATCTTGCGCCACCGGAATTCAATGGCAGTGGCCAGTTGCGCCTGGCCCGATTGGAGGAGCGGCGCTGATGGCACGGAGTCGTGAACTGCTGCGTTACTGCGCCACCCGCCTCGCCCTGGCGCCAGTGATGCTCTGGCTGATCGCCACGCTGGTGTTCCTTCTCTTGCGAGTTGCACCTGGAGACCCCGTGGATGCCGTCCTGGGCAGCCGGGCTCCAGCCGCAGCCAAAGCCCTGTTGCGACAACGCCTCGGGCTTGACATGCCCCTGGGCCATCAATACCTCGACTTCCTCAAGGGTCTGCTGCATGGTGATCTGGGCTCTGCCTTGATCAACCAGGAGCCGGTGGGCGAGATCATTGCTCAGGCACTGCCCGCCAGCCTGGAGTTGAGCATCACCGCTCTGACGCTGGCCGCGCTCGTGGGCCTGAGCATTGGCTTCAGTGGCATCGCCCGACCGGAAGGGAAGCTCGATCTGGCCGGGCGGTTTTATGGCATCGGCACCTACGCACTGCCTCCCTTCTGGGTTGCCATGCTGTTGCAGCTGCTCTTCGCCGTCATCCTGGGATGGTTACCGGTTGGTGGCCGCTTTCCTCCCAGTCTGGTGGCCCCCACTGGCAGTGGATTCCTGATCTTCGACAGTCTTCGCAGTGGTGACTGGGAGGCCTTGAACGGAGCAGTGCGGCACCTGGTCCTGCCTGCGTGCACCCTTGGCCTGCTGCTCAGCGGCGTGTTCACCAATGCGCTGAGGCTCAACCTGCGCCGGGCCCTCCGCTCCGACTACGTGGAAGCCGCCCGCAGCCGAGGGCTCAATGAACGCCAGGTAGTGCTGCGCCATGCCTTGCCCAACGCCATGTTGCCGGTGCTCACAATCGCGGGGATCACCGTGGCCTCCCTGATTGGCGGAGCCCTGTTGATCGAAGTGACCTTTTCTTGGCCAGGCATCGCCCTGCGCCTGCAGGAGAGCATCAATCAACGGGATTACCCCGTCGTTCAGGGGATTGTGGTGGTGGTGGCTGCCCTGGTGGTGATGGTGAGCGTGGTGGTGGATCTGTTGGTCGCCCTGCTGGATCCCCGGGTGCGTTACTAAGACTCGTTCAACAGGCGAACCGCTCCCTCCGCATTGATGCGATGCAGATGCAAGCTCCCCGCCTGGCGATGGATCAAGGCGGTGCCCCCTTGGGGAGCTGAACCCTGGGCGCCCAGGCTGAGCTGCTCCAAGAACGTGATGATCTCCTCCCCCAGCAGCGTCTGAACCTGGAGAGGCTGCACCCCCACCAGCTCCTCACCCAGCTGGAACAGATCGTTGTCTTTGGACTTGCTCAGCTCAGACTCCACCCGGATCGGCGAAAAATGGCTGGCCCCTTCCACCAGCACCGCCCGACTGCGGGGATCCGGAGCTGTGGCCAGCAGCAACTCGAGCTGCTCGTGAAGCGGAGGGGTAATCAGATCGAGGGTGCCGCCGGTGAATAAGGCAGGAACCGGAATCCGCACCGGGCGATTACGGGGCCAGAGCAGGCTGCCGAAACTGTTCATCCCCACGATCCCTGCCAACTGGGCTGGCGCCTTGGTGGGAGGAAGATCCACCGCATTGAGCTGACACTGCAGCAAACGCGAGAGATTGCTCAGGGGCAAATCATCCAGGGCTTTGCGGCATCGCCACTCCAGACCCGGCTGCGGGCGCACACCGGTGGCCAGCAAGGCGGTGAGCGCTCCCATGGAATGGCCGACCAGCACCACCCGCTCGCCGCGGACCGGAAGGGTTCCATCGGCCTGGGCTTTGAGCACGGCCTCCAGGTCTTGAAGGCGATCGGGCAACACTTCAGCGCCGGGAGGGCGACGGTTGCCCTGAAGCCATGCCCCCACGGCGTCGGAATCACTGCCGGGGTGTTCCAGCACCACCACGGGCCAGCCCTGATGGCTGAGCAGACGGCCCAGCCAGCGGAAATGATCGGGGGTCCCCCCCAGACCCGGCATCAGCACCACCCAGGGGCGATCCGATACCTGACTGGCCTGACCAGCAGCCTTGGGCTGCCAGAGCTGGAGCTCCAGCGGCTGGGTGCGATGCGGAACCCGCAGAGCCTGGATGGTCGGAAGGCTGAGCGTCTCCAGCACCGGCTCAGCGGGAGGTAACACCGCTTGCAGGGGGATGCGATCCAGCCGAGCCACCAGCGCCTGCTGACGTTGGAGCTGCTTTCGCCAATGGGCGGCCACCTGCACCAAGCCATCAAGATCGAGACGCACCCTCTCGGCAGGCAGTGCTTCCAGTAAGTCGAGGCTGGTGACCTGGGGCTTCTCCTGAAGTAAACGCTCAAGGGTGCTGAGCACGGTGACACCGACGGTGTCGTCATCGACACGCACCAAATCGGCGACTTCATCCAGCAGACGGCGTCCGGCCCAGCTGTCGAGCATCTGACGCGCCATGCTGCGATCGGTGATCAGCGGCGCCTGAAGCAGCTCCAGCATTCCTTGCCGACTGGCCGGCTCCAGCAGATCGAGCCAGATCCCCAGTTCGGCATCCGAGACTCCGTCAGACCGACCCCAAGTGACCAGATCCTTGATGGCGACTGGAATAACAACGCCATCGAACTGCACTTCCAGCTGCTCAGCCGCCCGCAATGGGCACGGTGAGACCAAGGCGACCACCAGACTGAGCGTGAACCCAATCTCCGCCCACCATCGCGTGGGTCGTCCTGTTGAGCGTCGTCCTTGCAAGACCCAGGCCCTTGAACTGGTGGAACCAGTTTCCCGCAGCCCTGCAAGAACTGGCCTGGATCCGGATGCTCGCCTCCATCGGGGCCGGTGGTGTCATCTACATGACACCGATCATTTTTCATCAGGTCGACCTCTCTGCCAGCCAGGTGGGGCAAGGGTTGGCGGCCGCAGCACTGATCGGCACCGTGGTGCGCCTGCTCTGCGGTGTGCTCCTGGATCGAGGCCTCAGTTGCTCATGGCCGGTGCGGGGTGCAGCCCTACTGGCCTTGATGGCCGATCTGGTGCTGCTGCCCTCAACCGACTTTCGCGGTTATCTCAGTGGCCAGATGCTGATCGGCATCGCAGCGGGCCTGTACTTCCCTGCGATCGAATTGGCCGTGCCGCTGAGCAGCGCCAGCTTCCCTTCCAGCAGGGGGTACGCCTTGGCCCGTACCGCGGATGCCTGCGGTGTGGCTCTTGGAGCCCTGGGTGGAGCCGTTCTGGCAGCCCTCGGCGTGATCCGAGCCGTCTATTGGGTGGAAGCCATTGCCGTGCTCACCATGTTGGTGGTGCTGGGTTGGCGTCCCCTCCCCGATGGCCGCCACCAACAACTGCAAACGGAGCTGAACGGTCCAGCCGATGACGGTGACCCTGGGAGCCCAGCAGAGACACGCTCACGCTTTCACTGGTTGCTACCGCTCGTGCCGGTGCTGCTGGTGAGCATCGTGGCCACCGGGATGGTGGCCCTGCTGCAGAGCGCCTTACCTCTGGATCTGGTCCGGGGCGGAATCCAACGGCCTCCCCTCAGCGACGCCTGGAGTGGACTGGTGATTGCTCTGGAGCTGGGATGGCTGGTGTTGTTGCAATGGCCCGTAGGCAATTGGGTCGCCAAACGCAGCCTCCGTTTCGGGCTGGGGGTTGGTCTCTGCAGCTTTGCGATCGGTTGTCTGCTATTGGCCTGCTCCACGCTCTTGAGTGATGGCCTCGTGCTGATCGCCATGGCCGTGATGCCGATGGCCTTTGGCAAAGCAGCCTTCCTGCCCACGGCCGCCGAAGCCATGATCGAGGAGACGCCTTTGGAGCACCGGGGGCTTGCCATGGCCCTCTTCTCCCAGTGCTTTGCAATCAGTGCCACGGGCGCACCGCTGATCGCCGGCGCCCTGTTGGATGCCCAGGGCCATGGCCTTGTGCTCTGGCTCTTGATGGCCGCCCTCTGTCTCTTAAGCCTGCCCCTGCTCAACAGCGTGCGCCCGCGCTATACAGCGGGCTTAGGAGCCTTTCCGCTGGAGATTGAGCCCGATGAGCAAAGCCAGGGAACTTCTGCGTTCAGTGAAGAATCTGGGCATCCTGCGGGAACTGGCCAAGAGCGGTGGGGGACTCGACAGCGTCGCTGATCTGGTCGATAACTTCATCGATAGTGAGGCCATGGGCGTCTGCGTGCAGCGCTTCCGTGGCCTGCCTGGTGGAGCCGAGCTTCTGGAGCAGCGTTACCCACCGTTTCAACCCAACGTGGACCAGCTGGAGCAACTGCCGGAGGGCACTCTGGGCCATGCCTACGCCGGCATGATCCGCAAGCTGAACTACGACCCCGATTTCTTCCGCCCACGCGACACCAGCACCGATGCGCTGTGGCTGACCCAGCGCATCGCCACCACCCACGACATTCACCACGTGATTGGCGGTTTCAATACCCAACCGGCGGGTGAATCAGGGGTACTGGCGATCACCGCCACGCAGATCGGCTTCCCGGCCTACGTGCTGCTCAACCTGCTGGCCAGCTTCAAGGCGGTACGCCTCAAACCCACGGAACTGGAAGCCATCAGCCAGGGCATCGCCCATGGCAACCGCATTGGCCTGCAAGCCACACCACTGGTGACACAGAAGTGGGAAGAGGGCTGGGACAAGCCCCTTGACCAATGGAGGCAGGAGCTGGGGGTGATCGTGGCCGACCATCCTGAGATCAGCGCCAATTACAGCTGACCCAAACCAAACAACCATGGCAGGATCCGAAGCGGTTTCCGCTGTGACGGCGATGCGCCTCTACCCCCAAGGAACCGGAGCGGGCATCGCGCTGGTGGTGTTGGTGGTGATCGGAGTGGTCGGCGTTGCCCAGTTCGATGCCGCCAAACGGGCTTCGTTCGAGGAAGGCTTCCGATGCGCCA
>CAXQPR010000037.1:0-6962 GCA_964225855.1 Salipiger bermudensis
GTGAGCATCAGCACGGGTGTGGTGTCACCGCTACTGCGCAGACGCCGGCAGATCTCCACGCCATCGAAATCCGGGAGCCCCCAATCGAGCACCACCAGGGCAAAGACGTGCTGGCGCAATTGCAGCAAGGCGTCCTGACCTGAGGCCACCGCGATACAGCCATGACCGGCCCCTTCCAATTCCTCCAGCAGGAACTGCAGCAGTTCCGGGTCGTCGTCGACCAACAGCAGCTGGGCAGTGGCGTCGCTCACCCTGAATCCAAGGCTGTTGGCAGCGTATCGACGGTGTGCGGGGAATGCTCCACGCAGTTGCGTGATCGTTCATGCCCCACGGCCCATTGGTGTTCCACCCAACCAGGCGTGCCGAACAAGGCTTTGTGTTGCCCCTGGCGATCGGCACCTCGCTGGTGCTGCTGCTGGGCAGCGCGTCGGTGCACACCCTGGCGCTCCATGCCCGTTTGCGGGCCCGCAGCTCCTGGCAAGAGCTGCAACGACAGGATCAGCTGCGCTCCACCGCCATGGCCTTTCTGGAGCAGGCGAACACACCCGGACAGCAATGCTTGATGGAATGGCCATTCGCCCTCTGGCCCAGCCAGGCGGCCCGTTGCGGCGCTATCGATGCCGCAGCTCTAAGCCAAGGGCAGGCCGGGCCCCATCACTGGGAGCTTCTGGATTGGCAACCGTCTGCCCAGGGCGCTGAACTGCAACTCCGCCTTGGCGGCAGCGATTCGGTGAGCGCACTCTCCCTGAGCCGCAGCCCCAATGGCTTTGAACTGCGGGACGGCCTGCAGGCGGTGCAGCCATGACCCTGGCGGAACTGCTGATCGCTGGAGCCCTCGCCGGCTCCAGCTGCTGCGCCTCCATGCAGGTATGGACACTAGCGGCGCAAACTGCCCGCTCTGCCCGCGATCTCACGGAGGCCACTGCCCTGCTGGAACGCCACTGGTTGGCCAGCCGCCGCTGGTTGACAGCAGCCCCCACGACCGAGATCTGCGCCCTTGATGCCGAGGCCCTTGGTGAGGCTCTGGAGCAGTCGCTGCCGCTGGCATCCGACCTGGAGCGATCACTGCAGGCCGACGACCACAACTCAAGCTTCTGGCTGGTGCTCGAACACCCGGCCTCAGGTCTGGAACGACGCCAATTGGTGACGGCCTCCGGGCTCGGTGGTTGCACAGCCAACCCCGAGCAATTGTCCACCCCAATCCTGGAGCTGCCGTCGTGATGAAGCGACAACCACGCCCAGACGGCTTTTCCCTGGCGGAGCTGCTCTGCGCCATGGCCGTGCTGGCCCTGCTCAGCAGCGTGGCCCTCGTCAATGCCGGGCCCCAACACCAGCGCCAACAACTAGAGGCCGCCAGCCAACGCTTTCAGCTGGCCATTGACAGGGCACGGCTGACGGCGCGGCGCGATCAGCAGCCCTGCGGCCTTGGCCTCACGCCTGCACGCGAAGCCAGCCAAGGATTACAAGCCTGCGCTTCTGGCGGCCATCCCCTGCCGGCAACAGACGCCAGCTCGGGCGTTCAGGTGCACACCAACATGCCCAACCAGCTGCGCTTCACCGCCAACGGATTGCTGCTGGATGGCGGATTGATGGTGTTCAGCCATCCAAGAGCCCGCCAGCGCCTGTGTGTTGTGGTGAGCCTGCCCCTTGGGGTCAGCCGCGGGGGCCACTACGGCACTGATCCCGCCCTGGGACTCAGCAGTCAGCACTGCCGGCCGGCCTCATGAGCGGCCCATCCCAAGCCAAACGACAGCACCCTGCAGCGGGATTCACCCTGGTGGAGCTGCTGCTCGCCGCGGCCCTCGGCACCCTGGTCTGCGGGGGGCTGCTGCAACTTCTGCTGGGGGATCTGCGGCTGAGCGCGGCAATGGCCCAGCGGCTTCAGGCACGGCGGCAACAGCAGCAAGTGCTGACGCTGATTCGTGATGAGCGCGACCTGGGCTACGGCGTAATTGCCAACCCCGACCCCTCGCAGTCCTGGCCTTGCTCTCTGGCAGGCCGACGGGCAGTGCTGGCCATTGCCCTCTCTCCCTCTGATCCAGGTGCCCGCGAACAGGCCATCGTTTACAGCGTGGGAGCTGCTCCTTCACCGATCTGGCGCGGCCAGGTGCTGATGCGCTGCGGCCCGGCCTACGGCCTGGATGGACGAATGAACCCTGACAGCAGCGCCCAGAACCGCGTGCTGCTGGACGGCCTCCCCAGCGGAGAGCAGCAAGGGCTTAGGGCAACGGCCGATCCCCAGTTGCCGGTGATCGATCTGCACCTGGAACAAGAGCTGCAGGCAGGGTCATGGCAACGGGACGGGCAACCGCCACGGCTGAGCAGTTCGGCCACCCTCTGAATCGCCGCAGGCCGATCAGCAGTCGCTGGCTGGGCGGCCTTCAAAAGGTGCTGTCGCCCTCTCCTCCAGCAGGTAGTAAGCCTCCACGCTCATAGCTGCGAGGGCCAGCAGCAGATGGTCGATCCAGCCAAACTCCACCCCCATCCCCTGAACCGCGATGGTGACATTCACCACCACCATCACCAGCAGGAAGATGGCCAGCAGTAACGCAGCGACGGGTTGAATCACGCGGCGGTCGCACCAGAGCGACAGCAGCAAAGGCAGCAGCACCAGCACCGAAACGCTGTGCAGGATGCGCATGGACAGATCGGTGTGCGTATGCGCGTTGATCGCCGCCCAGATGTTGACCGGAATCAACAGTGACGTGAACAGCAGATAAAGGATCATTCCCCTGCAGCTGATGATCGGGCGCCAACCCCATCGTTGCTGAGGGGCAAGCGCACGCTGAAGGTGCTGCCCTGGCCCAGCTGGCTGGTCACCCCCACCGTGCCTCCCATGGCCTCAACCAGCAACTGAACAATCGACAATCCCAGTCCGCTGCCACTGCTCACGGTGGCGTTGGCGGCGCGGTGGAAGCGATCAAACACTTTGGAGAGATCCTCAGGGGGAATGCCGATGCCCTGATCGACCACCTCCACCACGGCCATCGCCTCGGCCTGGCCTAAGCGGACCGTCACAGGCGTGGCATCCGGCGAATACTTGTGGGCGTTTTCGATCAGATCCAGCAGCACCTGCCGCAGCCGGTCGGGATCGGCCAGGGCCACCAGCATGCCGCTGGCTTCAAGCTCGGCGGGCAGTTCCAGCACCACCTCCCGCTCAAGGCTGCTGCGGGCCAGATCCACCGCCTCGCGCACGGCCATAGCCATCTCCACCTCTTCGCTGTTGAGGCGCAGCTGGCCGCTGTCACTGCGCGAGAGATCGAGCAGGTCATCGAGCAGGTGGCGCATGCGCAGGCTCTCCTCTTCTGCCGTGCCCAACCCCTTGCGCTGGCCCTCGGTGAGGTTGTCGCCGCGCCTGAGGGTGCGATGCAGATAGCCCTGCACGATCGTGAGCGGCGTGCGTAGCTCATGGCTCACCGCACTGACAAAACGGCGCTGATCGCTCCATGACTTGGCCAGGCGAGCCCGCAGATCGTTGTAGGTGTTGGCCAGCTGGGTCACCTCCAGCGGCGCCCCCTCGATCTGCAGCGCCGAGCTGTTGAGGGTGTCGGCGGTGAGCGTGGAGGACGCCTCACTCAGTTGGCGCAACGGCCGAATGATCCGCCGCACCAGGCGATTCACCACCGCCAGCGAAAGCACCAGACAGCTTCCCCAGATCACGATCATCCAGTTGAGGAACGCACCCTGTGCCTGGTTGATGCGGGTGACTTCGGCACTGCTCCACACCTTCTGACCAGAGGGGTAAACGCGGTTGAGAATGGCGATGTAATCCATCCCATTCACGCTGAAACGGCGGGTGATCCCAGGTTTGTCACCGCTGCCACTCGCCGCCTTGGCCACCACAGGATCGATCGGCAGATGCCCATCCGCCGGCAGCAGCAATTGCCCATTGGGCTGCTCAATCCAGAGGGTATGGCGGCTGGTGGAATGCCAGCGCAGTTCCTGACGGATGGCTTGCTGACGCCGGGCCCGAGCAGCACTGGTTTCGCCGGCAGGGATCTCCAGCAAGCGATCGGCCAGCAAACAGGTTTCAAGGGAGCGGGCATTGGCCCGCAGATCGGCATCGCCCGACACAGCCTGGTTGCGCTGGGTCAGCCAAAGGCCAGCGATGCTCGCGCCACTGAATCCGAGAAACACCGCCAGATAGGTGGCGAGCTGCAACTGCCCCGGAAGGCTGCCGAGCAAGCGTTGGCGCCAGGGAGAAGAGGTGGCCATTGCTCCATCTTCATCGCCCTAACGGGGATCTGCAGCAAGAATGCCGCCAGAGCGCGTGAATCGATCCAGCGTTGAGCTTTGGTTTCTCACCCCTTGGCCTGTCCCGCCCCAGCCTTTCGGCCCGCATGGCCCGCTGGGGGCTGGTGATCGTGGCCATCTACGGCCTGATCGCTGTTGTCACACCGTTGCTGCTGGCCGCGGGCCTGCTGCCTGACCCCAACGCCGGACTCGACAACCCCATCTACGCAGCCCCCTCCTGGCAGCACTGGTGCGGCACCGACCGGCTCGGCCGCGATGTGTGCGTGCGCACCCTGCAGGGGAGCGGTGTGGCCCTCCAGGTGGTGCTGCTGGCCGTGGCCCTCGCCCTGGTGATCGGAGTACCGCTGGGCATGGTCAGCGGCTATCTCGGCGGGGCTGTGGACCGGGTGCTGGTGCTGCTGATGGACACGCTTTACACGCTGCCCGTGCTGCTGTTGTCGGTGGTGCTGGCCTTCTTGCTCGGTCGGGGCATCCCCAATGCCGCTGCGGCCCTGTGCGTGGTGTATGTGCCCCAGTACTTCCGTGTGGTGCGCAATCAAACCGCCCAGGTGAAGGCGGAGCTGTTTGTGGAGGCCGCTCGTTCTCTCGGTGCCGGACCGGTGTGGATTCTGCGCCGCTACCTGCTGCGCAACGTGATCACCTCCGTGCCAGTGCTCGTCACTCTCAACTCCGCTGATGCAGTGCTGGTGCTCGGGGGATTGGGGTTCCTCGGCCTGGGTCTGCCGGAAACGGTGCCGGAGTGGGGCAGTGATCTCAACCTGGCGCTGGCGGCGGTGCCCACCGGAATCTGGTGGACGGCCCTGTTTCCAGGGCTGGCGATGTTCGTGCTGGTGCTGGGGCTCTCCTTCCTTGGGGAGGGCCTTGAGGCTTGGGTGAGCGGAGGAGACGCGTCCCGCAGCTGACAAACCCTTTTCACTGCGGGCGAATCGTGGTCAGACTGGACGCATCTGCACGAGCCCGATGCCCTGGTGGACCACTCTGGTGCTGATGGCTCTGGGCACATACCTGTGGTTATCAGGACGCTCCAACCCCGATGACGTGATCGGCCTGCTGGAGCAGATGCTGGCAATCGCGCTCGCTTTGGTGGTGCTGTTTGTGGGCCACAACCTGCTGATCGAATCGCTGGCGCTGGTGGTCGCTCTGCGCCTGCCTGCCGCCCGCCGCAATCACCCGGTGAGCGAACGGTCGAAAGCCGGCAAAGACGTGCTGATTCCGTTCTGAAAGGACGGGCTTTTGGCACTTAAGGCCAAAGCCCAAACGCCACGACGAATCCCATGGCCGTGAGGATCGCGTATTCCGTGAAACTGATGATGCCAAGTGGTGTTTTGCTGTTGCCTCCCACGCAGGCGCAATTGAGAGCCAATTTGTCGACATACACGGCCTTGAGCACAGAGGCCATCCCCGGCACCCCCACCACAAGCGCAACCCAGCCGGCCAGGGGCACAGGGGGAGCTGCCAGGAAACCCAGACCGATCAGCAGCTCCACTCCGGGGTAGATCCGTCCCCACACAGCAAAGCGCTGGGTGATCAGGTCGTATTTCGCGAAGCTGACGGCAAACGACTGCACATCCATCAGCTTCAGCATCGCCAAGGCACACACCGAGAAGCCCATGAAGCGCTGCACCACCTCACCCCCCAGCACCAGGGCCATCAGCAACGCGGTGCCGAACACGGCCACAACCGGTGTGTAGGAGTAGTCGGCCTTTTCAGCGCGTTCGCCCAGCAGAGCCGCCAGGTCGGTGTAACCGCCGATGCGCCGTCCTTCTGCAAACACCTGAGGCGTCGTGGAAACACCATGCTGTTGCTTGAACGCAGCCACCTCCTCAGAGCTGGTGAGTTTGTGGTCTTGAAAAGGAATGCCCCGCCGGTTCAACAGAGCAATGGCCTTGAGTCCCCAAGGGCATTCATGCTCAGCCGTCGACATCCGGTAGAGATGCACATCCTGCAATTCGGCTGCGATAGTCAAAACATTCCGCCCAGCAGGCCCGGACCGTAGCCATGGATTCCGCGACGAACCTCAGCAACGCAGCTTGAGAGTGCGCGGCAGGGATTCGAGGATCTCCCCCTCTTCGCTCAGCGCTGGGTAAGGACGCCCCTCACGGCGACACCAATCAGCCACCTGCGGGTAGGCCCATTCGAATAACCGCTGCGCATACAGCGGCCCGGGCAGACCTTCGCCCTGCGTGGGCAGCACGCCAGCGGCACGACGCTGACGCACCGCTTCAAACAGCAAGGTGGCTGCCGCCACCGACACATTCAAGGACTGCACCATGCCGGTCATAGGGATGTAGACCGCCTCATCCATCAGATCGCGGGCCGTATCGCTCAGGCCCCACTTTTCAGCCCCGAGCACAAACGCGGTGGGCCCGGTGAAATCGCAGTCGCGGTAATCCCTGGCATTCACCCCCAGATGGGTGCCATACAGCCTGAAACCCTTCGCCTTCAGCTGCTGCACCGCGTCTTCGGTGCTGGGGTGGTCATGGAGAGGCACCCACTTCTGACTTCCCTGGGCGGTGCTGTTGAAGGTGCGAGGCCTGCCCTGAAGGCTCACCGCATGGGCTTCCAACGCCCCCACGGCATCACAGCTGCGCAGGATGGCCGAAAGGTTATGGGGCTTCTCAACGTGCTCCAGCAGCACCGTGAGATTGGCCATGCGGCCATCCAACACAGCCTTCAGGCGTTCAAAGCGGCGAGGGAGCAGGGGCATG
>CAXQPR010000038.1:0-17373 GCA_964225855.1 Salipiger bermudensis
GTCAACACCAGGCGATTGAGGCCAAGGAGGGACTGCCAATTCAGCCCGAGACCCAAACCCTCGCTTCGATCACTTACCAGAACTTCTTCCTGCTCTATCCCCGCTTGGCGGGTATGACCGGTACCGCCAAAACCGAAGAGGTGGAGTTCGAGAAGACCTACAAGCTCGAGGTCACGATCGTCCCGACCAACCGCACCCGGGCGCGCCAGGACTGGACAGATCAGGTCTACAAGAACGAAAACGCCAAGTGGCGTGCGGTGGCACTGGAGACAGCCGAGGTGCACAAGCAGGGCAGGCCGGTTTTGGTGGGCACGACCAGCGTCGAGAAGTCCGAACTGCTCAGCACCTTGCTGGCCGAGCAGCAGATTCCCCACAACCTGCTGAACGCCAAGCCGGAGAACGTCGAGCGCGAGGCTGAAATCGTGGCCCAGGCCGGCCGCACGGGGGCCGTCACGATTGCCACGAACATGGCGGGCCGCGGCACCGACATCATCCTCGGCGGCAACGCCGACTACATGTCACGCCTGAAGCTGCGTGAGGTGCTTCTGCCACGTCTGGTGCGTCCGGAAGACGGCCACAAGCCTCCGGTTCCCCTGCAGCGCGCCCCCGAGGCTGCCCCTGGTTTTGGTGCCGCCTCGGCAGCTGAATCCGCCAAGGCCCCTTCGGAAGCGAAGGCCATTGGCACCCTCTATCCCTGCACCCTCACTGAGGGCACCGATCAGGCCCTCTCTGGCTTGGCCCACGATCTCGTCAAAGCCTGGGGGGATCGCCAGCTCAGCGTGCTGGAGCTCGAAGACCGTATTGCCCAGGCTGCCGAAAAGGCCCCAACGGATGATGCCCAAATCCTGCAGTTGCGCCAGCTGATTAAGCGGGTGCGCACCGAATTCGAGGTGGTGACCAAATCCGAGGATTCGGTGGTGCGCGAAGCCGGTGGTTTGCACGTCATCGGCACCGAACGGCATGAATCTCGCCGGGTCGATAACCAGCTGCGGGGCCGGGCTGGTCGTCAGGGAGATCCCGGCAGCACCCGTTTCTTCCTGTCTCTGGAAGACAACCTGCTGCGCATCTTTGGCGGTGATCGCGTCGCTGGCCTGATGAATGCTTTCCGCGTCGAGGAGGACATGCCGATCGAATCCGGCATGCTGACTCGTTCGCTTGAAGGGGCTCAGAAAAAGGTTGAGACCTACTACTACGACATTCGGAAGCAGGTTTTTGAATATGACGAGGTGATGAATAACCAGCGCAAAGCTGTGTATGCCGAGCGCCGTCGCGTGTTGGAAGGTCGTGAACTGAAGCAACAGGTGGTGGGCTATGGCGAGCGCACCATGCAGGACATCGTTGATGCCTATGTGAACCCCGATCTGCCGCCCGAGGAGTGGGATCTGGGTCGCCTGGTGGCCAAGGTCAAGGAGTTCGTTTATCTCCTGGAAGATCTGAAGCCTGAGCAGCTCAGTGGCCTATCGGTTGATGAGCTCAAGGCTTTCCTGCAGGAACAGCTCCGCAACGCTTACGACATCAAAGAGGGCCAGGTTGAGCAGCAGCGCCCGGGCCTGATGCGTGAGGCTGAGCGCTTCTTCATCCTTCAGCAGATTGACACCCTCTGGCGTGAACATCTGCAGGCCATGGATGCCCTGCGCGAGTCGGTGGGTCTAAGGGCCATCGGCCAGAAGGACCCGCTGATTGAGTACAAAAACGAGGGCTATGACATGTTCCTCGAGATGATGACGGGCATGCGCCGCAACGTCATCTATTCGATGTTCATGTTCCAGCCTGCTCCCTCTGGCGCTGAGGCCTCGGCTTAATCAATTGGTGGTTCCTGGGTTGTCCCCCAGGAACTCCAGGATCTCGCGGTCCTTGAGGTTCTGTGCGGCGGCAGCCGCGCAGGGCTCCTCCAGCGGCTTTCCCGCAGCCAAGCTCCGCAGGCAGTCCTGCGCGCGGGTGAGCTCCGTTTCCAGGGCATCGATCCGTTCCATCAGGTTGCGGATCACCCCAGCCTCTGCGTCGGGAAGGGCTGAGTGCGCCAGGGGATTGACGCGAACCCCGCTTTGGTGGACCACCCGTCCTGGAACGCCCACCACGGTGCTGTCCGGTGCGACATCGCGTAGGACGACCGATCCAGCTCCGATACGTGTGTTGGCTCCCACCTCGATGGCGCCAAGGACCTTGGCTCCGGCGCCGACCACGACGTTCTCCGCGAGGGATGGGTGGCGCTTCCCATGGGCCTTGCCGGTGCCTCCGAGGGTGACTCCTTGGTAGAGGAGGCAGTTGTTGCCTACTACGGCCGTCTCGCCGATCACGACACCCATGCCGTGGTCGATGAAGACCCCACGGCCGATCCGGGCTCCAGGGTGAATCTCGATGCCGGTCAGCCAGCGGCCCAGTTGGCTAAGTAGGCGTGCCGGAAGGGGAGCCACTCCCCAGAGGCGGTGACTGACGCGGTGCAAGGTCAGGGCATGCAGCCCCGGATAGCAGAACAGCATCTCCAACGTGCCACGTGCCGCCGGATCCCGTTCCTTGATGATCGCCAGGTCGGCTCGTAGCGCGTTCAGCATCGTTCCATCTTGCTGAGCAAGAGTTTGACCGAGGGGCCCTCGGTCATGCATGATCTCTTGGCCGGCGGTTGAGCCGCGGCGATTGCGGATGTAGCTCAGTGGTAGAGCATCTCCTTGCCAAGGAGAGGGTCGAGAGTTCGAATCTCTTCATCCGCTCTTGATTTATTGCCGACGAATCAGCAGCTGCTGAGGGTTCGCATCACAAAATCCAAGTTGTTTGTAGAAGCCCGCGCTGTTGGTGGTCATCAAGTAGACCCGTTCCACGTTGCGGATTGCACGCGCCGTCAACAGGGCTTCAACGACGCGTCGCCCAAGGCCTTTTCCTTGGAGGTCACCGGCCACCACCACGTCCCAAAGCACAGCGCGGTGAATGCCGTCGCTGTGGGCCCTCCCAAAGCCCACCATGCGCTTGCCGCGCCACAGGGTCACCACCACGGTGCTCCCAGCCAGCATCCGTCTGAGATCGCTTTGGGTGCGGCTCTCAGCCCAGAAGGCGTGTTTGTGGAAGAGCCGTTGCAGTTTCAGTAGCCCGCGGCTGGGCCGCAGATCCGGGCCGCAGCCCAGCCAGCGCAGGCCGGGAGCTCCAGGGGCATGTTCAACCAGGCGAATGCGGGCCATGGCATCGGAGGTGAATCCATATCATCCGCCCCGGAGTTCTCCCAGGCTGAAGGGGGTGTACTGCACCGAGATTCCGAACTCTTCGGCGAATTCGAGCACTCGGCACCAGGCACGCGGTGTGCCATCGCTGGTGTCCGGTCGCAGGATGCCCCGCAGGATCACGGGAGCCTCGCGGCTCTGGAGGACCATCTCAAACAGCGGCCAGCCCACGGAGGCTTGAATGCCATCCGGGCGGTAGGTGGGGGCGACGTCGAGGCTGCCGATCAGCACCCGTTGTTGCTCGCTGTCCCAGCTGTAGGAAATGTCGTAGCGATTCAGCAGGTCAGCGGCGCGGGCCCAGCTGAGTCCGGCCTCGTCAATCGCCACCTCCAGGTCTTCGCCCCTCACCCGCATGCTGCTGGTGCGCTTGAAGCTCAGGGCGGAGGCGTCGCTGGCTGCCGTCGCTGGCATGGTCCCCGCGTGGGGTGCGGGGCTGTTGAGCAGCCTGCGGATGCGGTCGCGCAATTGCTCGCCGCCGTCATGGTTGCCGTTCCGCTCCAGTTGCCACAGGTCCCAGCGTTCGCCGGTTCCACCCCAGAGCATGGGCCCGTAGTTGTCATGCATGATCCGTCCGTCACGGTTGGAGGCGGCTTCGGCATGGGTCATGACCGTTGCAATCGTGATGGCGTCGGCGTCCCAACCCCAGCTGCGGGCGATGGCTGCGGTTTCCTGGCACAGCCCCTGGAGTTGCTCCGCTGAGGGGGGTTGGCTCCAGGGATCGGGTTGACCGCCCATGCAGGCGCAGGCCAGGGCAACGGAATTGCTGTTGCGGCCCCAGGTGTGGGCGGGTAGATCCACGCCGTAGGAATGCAACCGGTGGACCCGGCCATCTCCGGTGATGATCGAGTGGTAGTGGCCGGGCCGGATCCAGTCGTAGCCGGTGGCGGTCCAGTGCAGATAGATCGTGGCTGCCATGGTCCCTGCTTAGCCAGATCCAGGTGAACGTCAGCGTTGTGTTCGCGTTCGCGCCTGGGAGTGCCCCGTGTTCTCAGTAGGCTGGCCCCCAGACGATCCACGCTTCCATGCTCAAGCTCCTGCTGGGTGACCCCAATGCCCGCAAGCTGAAGCGCTACCAGCCGATCGTCTCGGACATCAATCTGCTGGAGGAGGAGATCGCTCCCCTCAGCGACGACGAGCTGCGGGGCAGAACGGCCGCGTTCCAGGAGCGCCTCGCCAATGCCGGCAGCCTCAAGAATCAGCGCCCGATTCTCGATGAAATCCTGCCGGAGGCCTTCGCGGTGGTGCGCGAAGCCGGCAAGCGGGTGCTGGGGATGCGTCATTTCGACGTGCAGCTGATCGGCGGCATGGTGCTGCACGAAGGCCAGATCGCTGAGATGAAGACTGGCGAAGGCAAGACCCTGGTCGCCACCCTGCCCAGCTATCTCAATGCGCTCACGGGCCGAGGCGTGCACGTGGTGACCGTGAACGACTACCTGGCTCGCCGTGATGCGGAGTGGATGGGCCAGGTGCATCGTTTCCTGGGTCTCTCCGTCGGTCTGATCCAGCAGGACATGGATCCCTTCACCCGGCGTCAGAACTACGCCTGCGACATCACCTACGCCACCAACTCGGAGCTGGGATTCGACTATCTCCGCGACAACATGGCGAACGACATCAGCGAGGTCGTGCAGCGGGAGTTCCAGTACTGCGTGATCGATGAGGTGGATTCGATCTTGATCGATGAGGCCCGCACTCCGCTGATCATTTCCGGCCAGGTGGAACGCCCCCAGGAGAAGTATCAGCAGGCTGCCCAGGTGGTGGAAACGCTGGAGCGGGCTGCCGAAATGGGGAAAGACGGCATCGACCCCGAAGGCGACTACGAGGTGGATGAGAAGCAGCGCAGCTGCACCCTCACCGATGACGGCTTCGCCAAGGTGGAGGAGTTGCTTGGGGTCTCGGACCTCTACAACCCCCAGGATCCCTGGGCCCACTACATCACCAATGCCCTCAAGGCCAAGGAGCTGTTTGTGCGCGATGTGAACTACATCGTTCGCGACGGTGAAGCGGTGATCGTTGATGAATTCACCGGGCGGGTGATGGCTGGTCGTCGCTGGAGTGATGGTCAGCACCAGGCGATCGAAGCCAAGGAGGGCCTGCCGATTCAGGCTGAAACCCAGACTCTGGCGTCGATCACCTACCAGAACTTCTTCCTGCTCTACCCCCGACTGGCGGGCATGACTGGCACGGCGAAGACCGAGGAAGTGGAATTCGAGAAGACCTACAAGCTGGAAACCACGATCGTGCCCACCAATCGGGTGCGGGCTCGCCAGGATCTCGCTGACCAGGTCTACAAAACCGAAACGGCCAAATGGCGCGCTGTGGCCAAGGAGACCGCGCAGATCCACCGTGATGGGCGGCCTGTGCTGGTGGGGACCACCAGCGTTGAAAAGAGCGAGTTGCTGAGCACCCTGTTGGCGGAGGAATCCATCCCCCACAACCTGCTGAATGCCAAGCCTGAAAACGTGGAGCGGGAGGCCGAGATCGTGGCCCAGGCCGGTCGTTCCGGCGCCGTCACCATCGCCACCAACATGGCCGGCCGCGGCACCGACATCATTCTGGGCGGCAACAGCGACTACATGGCCCGCCTCAAGTTGCGGGAGGTGTTGCTACCTCGCCTGGTGAAGCCAGAGGAGGGGCACCGTCCCCCGGTGCCGTTGCAGCGCAGTGGTGAGGCGTCCGGGTTCGCGGCCAAAGCGGCACCGGCTACAGGCCCCCATGGCAACGCCCCCAGCGAGGCC
Organism: Salipiger bermudensis; assembly: GCA_964225855.1. Classification (GTDB taxonomy): domain Bacteria; phylum Cyanobacteriota; class Cyanobacteriia; order PCC-6307; family Cyanobiaceae; genus Synechococcus_C. Next base: position 5,948 of record CAXQPR010000038.1, read on the forward strand.
CGTGCCATTGGCAATCTCTATCCCTGCCAGTTGAGTGAAGACACCGATCAATCCCTGGTTGATCTGGCCAAGGCTCTGGTCAAGGCCTGGGGTGATCGGACCCTGAGTGTGATTGAGCTGGAAGACCGCATTTCCACAGCCGCGGAGAAAGCGCCCACCGAGGACCCCCAGATCGCAACCCTGCGCGAAGCGATCGCTCGCGTCAAGGCGGAATACGACGTGGTGATCAAGCAGGAGGAGGCCCTTGTGCGGGAGGCCGGCGGTCTGCATGTGATCGGTACCGAGCGCCATGAATCGCGGAGGGTTGATAACCAGCTCCGGGGACGTGCTGGTCGTCAGGGGGATCCCGGTAGCACCCGTTTCTTCCTGTCGCTGGGCGACAACCTGTTGCGGATTTTCGGCGGCGATCGTGTGGCCGGCCTGATGAATGCCTTCCGCGTGGAGGAAGACATGCCGATTGAATCCGGCATGCTCACCCGTTCCTTGGAGGGAGCGCAGAAGAAAGTCGAGACCTACTACTACGACATCCGTAAGCAGGTGTTTGAGTACGACGAGGTGATGAACAATCAGCGTCGTGCGGTGTACACCGAACGCCGCCGCGTGCTTGATGGTCGTGAACTGAAAAAGCAGGTGATCGGTTACGGCGAGCGCACGATGAATGAAATCGTCGAGGCCTACGTGAATCCTGATTTGCCTCCGGAGGAGTGGGATGTGGGCCAGCTTGTGGGCAAGGTGAAGGAGTTCGTCTATCTGCTGGAAGATCTCGAGCCCGACCAATTGCGTGGGCTATCCATGGACGATCTCAAGGCTTTCCTTCAGGAGCAGCTGCGCAACGCCTACGACCTCAAGGAGGGGCAGATTGAGCAGGAACGTCCGGGGCTGATGCGTCAGGCCGAGCGCTTCTTCATCCTTCAGCAGATCGACACCCTCTGGCGGGAGCACCTCCAAGCCATGGATGCTCTGCGTGAATCCGTCGGCCTGCGCGGCTATGGCCAGAAGGATCCGCTGATCGAATACAAGAACGAGGGCTACGACATGTTCCTGGAAATGATGACGAACATGCGCCGCAACGTGATCTATTCGATGTTCATGTTCCAGCCGGCTCCTGCTGCCGCTGAGCCCACCGCCAACGTCTGATTCAGGGTTCGGTCAGTCGCCCAGAAATTCAAGGATCTCCCGGTCCTTGAGATTCTGGGCTTGACCTGATCGCACCTCCTGGATCGGAAGGCCCTTGGCCACGGCTTTCAGGGTGGCCTGAAGGTTGGTGACCTGATTCTCCAGTTGGTCGATCCGCTCCATCAGATTGCGGATCACGTTGGCTTCGGCATCCGGCAGAGCCGAGTGGGCCAGAGGATTGACGCGCACACCGCTCTGGTGGATCACCCGCCCGGGGATGCCCACCACCGTGCAGTTGGCCTCCACGTCGCGCACCACCACCGACCCAGCGCCGATGCGGGTGTTGGTGCCGATCTGGAGGGCGCCCAGCACTTTCGCGCCCGCACCCACCACCACGTTGTTTTCCAGCGTGGGGTGGCGTTTACCGCTTTCCTTGCCGGTGCCCCCCAGGGTGACTCCCTGATACAGCAGGCAATGGTCCCCCACTTCGGCGGTTTCCCCGATCACGACGCCCATGCCGTGATCGATGAACACGCCGTTGCCGATGCGGGCGCCGGGGTGAATCTCAATGCCTGTTAGGCCACGACTCAACTGGCTGAGCAGGCGGGCCGGCAGTTTCAAGGGGAGGCGTGACTGCCACAGGCGGTGGCTGAGGCGATGGGCTGTGATGGCTTGAAAGCCCGGGTAGCAGAGCAGGATTTCCAGGGGGCCCCGGGCGGCTGGGTCCCGTTCACGGATGAGGGCCAGGTCGGCTCGGATCTGCTTGAACATGGCTCCGCCGGGACTGCACTCTTGCCTGGTTGAGGCATCATCTCTCGTCGCCGGTGCTGGTTGTGACCCTTCAGGTGGTCTGCAGACCGATTTCCTTGCGCAGCAGCTCGATTGTGTCGCCGCTCAGATAGCTCTCGGCGCAGTGCACCTGGGGCATGCGCATCAGTTGGGAGCGGTTCTGGCGCAGGCTCTGTTCCACCAGGGGAAGACTGGGGCGGTCGCAGAGCACATGGCTGGAGGCCCGCAGCAGAGCGAGCAGCCGGCTGCCCACGTCTGGGGTGGCGGTCATCAGCAGCAGCTCATTGCCCCGCATGCTGTGCAAGATCACCTCGGCAGCCCGGAGGATGCCAGGGCTGATGCTCACCAGGCCCACGCAGCTGCCTGGGCGCAGTTCCTTGAGCAGATTGAGCTCTTCGCGGAAGTCATTGAGATCCACCGCCACGGCCCGCACGCCGTGGCGTTTGGCCAGGTCTTCGACGGGCTGAAGGAAATAGCGGCTGGTGACCACGGTGCCGTTGCTGGCGCTTTCCAGCACGCTTTCCAGTTCCTCCATGGGCACCACTTCCACGGGAACGTCGAGGCAGGGCTCCAGCTCCTCAGCGATCAGCATTGAGGCGCCGATGTCTTCTCTGGGGGTGCTCACCAGCACCCGGGCGCCGCAGCGCAAACGCCAGTCGATCTCCCGCGTGAGCAGTTCTCGGGTCTGTTGCAGGGTGCAGCCTGCATTGAGAAGCCCATCAACGCATTTGCGCACCTCGCGATCGAGGTCGGTGACCCCACGGTTACGGATGTGCACCGGGGTGCGCACTTCGCGGGGTTTCTGCTGGTCGCGCACATAGATGCCGGAGCCGGCCATGGCTTCCACCACGCCGTCGGTTTCCAGCTGGCGATAGACCTTGCTGATCGTGTTGCGATGCAGGCCGGTCTGCATCGCCAGCTGCCGGGTGCTGGGAAGGCGATGGCCAGGCGGGTAATGACGCGCTGCGATCGCGAAGCAGATTTGGTTGTAAAGCTGGGTCGACGCCGGAATGTCGCTTTCCTGCTGAATGTGGAATCGCACGCCGGTGGACCGGATCGGATTGCGGCCACCCTAAGAAGTGATCGGTCTGGTGACAATTGATTGGGTGGTCTGTGTCCTGATGCCGATTTCTCAGCAGCCTTTATCTCCTGGTCACTGGCAGATCCTTCAGGGGACGGATGCCTCGCTGCGTTGCTGGTGGTCGCCAATTAATGGCACGTTTTCGTCGCGAGAACGTGCTGTTCTCGTGCTTCCTGAGGTGTTTGGTGTTAATGCCTGGGTGCGCAGCGTCGCTGATCGGTTGGCGGGTGCGGGTGTGTCGGCCCTGGCCATGCCCCTGTTTTCCCGCACCGCGCCGGAGCTGGAGCTCGGCTACGACCCCGACTCCCTCGCGGAGGGGCGCCGGCATAAAGAGCGCACCACCGTCGCTGGAATCCTCGCGGATGTCGCTGCGGCGGCGCGCTGGTTGCAGGCTCAGGGATATTCCCACTTAACGGTGGTGGGTTTCTGCTTCGGGGGCCATGCCGCCCTGTTGGCGTCCACCCTGCCGCAGGTGCAGGTCAGCTTCGATTTCTATGGCGCAGGCGTCTGTCAGGGGCGTCCTGGCGGAGGTGCCCCAAGTCTGGAGCTGCTACCCCAGGTGCACGGGCAGCTCACCTGCCTCTGCGGCACGGCAGACGCTTTGATCCCCGTCGGTGATCAAAGGCAGATCGCAGCGGCCCTCGCGGCGGCAGATCCCGCTGGGACTCGGCTGCGCTACGAGGCCATGGAGGGGGCCGACCATGGCTTCATGTGTGAAGCCCGCAGCAGCTTCAGCCCTGCGGCATCGGCGCGGGGCTGGCAGCTATTGCTGGAGAGTGTTCAGGCCTGAGGGCTGGTGCTTGCGGCCCGGGCCGCACGCGGTGGAGCCGTGATCGTGCGCACGGCTTTTGCCACCGGCTGATCATCGTCCTTGTCCTTCTTCAGCAGCGGCGTTTTGCGCGGCGTGAGGAACATGATCATGTTGCGGCCTTCCCGCTTGGGTGCCTGCTGGATCTCAGCCTGCTCCTCCAGATCCTTCGCCATGCGACGCAGCAGAACCTCCGCCAGGGCAGTGTGCTGAATCTCCCGGCCACGGAAGATCACGGTGCACTTCACCTTGTCGCCGGCCTTGAGAAAGCGCTGGGCCTGTCCAATCCGCACGTCGTAGTCGTGCTGATCGATCTTGTAGCGCATCTTGACCTCTTTAACTTCGGTCTGATGCGACTTTTTCTTCGCTTCTTTGGCCTTCTTTTCCTGTTCGAACTTGAACTTGCCGTAGTCCATGATCCGGCACACGGGCGGATCAGCCTTCTCGCTCACGAGCACCAAGTCCAGTTCCCGTTCCTGCGCGACCGAGAGCGCTTCTTCCCTGTCGATCACACCCAGCTGGGTGCCGTCGGCATCGACCACCCGTAGCTGCGGATAATTGATGCGGTCGTTGATGTTGGGGAGCTCCCTGACAGGAGCGCGTCGATCAAACCGGGGACGTGGAGGCATTCAGGGTGTTGAGGGAACCAGGGAAGGACGACGGTGCAGCAAGCGCTGACAAAGCCACTTCTCCTCTCACACTAGACCTCCTCTGATCAGTGTCATCGCTTCATTGAGCGGGTCCGTACTTCGTAGCCAATGGGGCTGATGCTGACGACGGAACCAGGTGCGCTGGCGTTTGGCGAATTGCTGAGTGCGTTTGGTGGTGGTGGCGATGGCCTGCTCGCGGCCGATGGCACCGTTCAGTTCCTGTAAGGCTTCGCCATAGCCGATGGTTTGGAGCAGTGGTAGGTCCGCGCCGTAGCGATCCCGCAATCGCACTGTTTCCTCGACCAGGCCTTGGTCGTAGAGCTGACGCGTGCGCAGAGCGATCCGCTGGCGTAGGTCGGTGGGGTCCAGGCCCAGTTCGAGCACCCGCCATGGGGGTGGGGTGGCCCCCTGCTGAGCGGTGATGGTGCGGCCCGTGGCGTAGAGCACCTCCAGAGCCCGTTGGGTGCGGACCGCATCGGCGGTAGCAATGCGTTGGCCAGCTGCCGGGTCGGCCTGGCTCAGTAGGCCGTGGCAGATCGGTTGCCCCAGCTGTTCCAGTTGGGCGCGCAGCTTCGGTTGGGGTGGCACGGCTGGGGGCTTGAGGCCTCCTGTGATGGATTTGAGGTACAGCCCGCTGCCGCCTACCAGCAGCGCGCTGCCACGGGCCTGAATCGATTGATTCACCGCCTCCATCGCCAGGGTCTGGAATTCCTGCAGGGTCAGGGGAGCGTCGGGGGTGCGCAGATCCAGCAGGTGGTGGGGCACTTCGGCTTGCTGCGCCGGTGTGGGCTTCGCGGTGCCCACGCTCATGTCGCGGTAGAGCTGGCGCGAATCCACATTGATCACCTCCAGCTGCAGTTCCTTCGCCAAGGCGATGCCCAGGGCGGTCTTGCCGCTGGCGGTGGGGCCCAGCAGCACCACCACCAGGGGCAGATCGTCGCCGGCTTCGGTGTCTTCAGCGCGGCTGGCGAGGGTGCTGATGTCGGCCATGGGCGGAGGCAGGGGGTGCACCCCCTCAAAAAATGACGCCTCAGAGGCCTCTGCAAGCGTCTCTGGTGCGCCGGTGGTAAATTCAGCCTGACAGGAGGCCTGGCAGACAACGCACGCATGAGCGAAGCCTCAAAGGTTCAAGCCGCCTACGGTGCCGAACAGATCCAGGTCCTGGAGGGATTGGAGCCGGTCCGCAAGCGCCCGGGTATGTACATCGGCTCGACCGGGCCCCGTGGTCTCCATCACCTTGTTTATGAAGTCGTCGACAATTCGGTCGACGAAGCCTTAGCCGGCCACTGCTCGGAGATTCAGGTCGTTCTCGCTGAAGACGGTTCAGCGTCGGTCACGGACAACGGTCGTGGCATCCCCACCGATGTGCATCCCCGTACCGGCAAGAGCGCCCTGGAAACGGTGCTCACCGTGCTGCATGCCGGCGGCAAATTTGGAGCCGGCGGCTACAAGGTCTCCGGTGGTTTGCACGGTGTCGGTGTCTCCGTGGTCAACGCCCTGAGTGAGTGGGTGGAAGTCACCGTGCGCCGTCAGGGCCAGGTGCACCGTCAGCGCTTTGAGCGTGGCGCGGCGATCGGCAGCCTGCGCTCTGAAGATCAGCCTGCGGAAGAAAACGGCCTTACCGGCACCAGTGTTTGCTTCAAGCCCGACATTGAGATCTTCACGGGCGGCATCGTTTTTGACTACACCACGTTGTCGGCCCGTCTGCGGGAACTGGCCTACCTCAACGGTGGTGTGCGCATCGTCTTCCGCGATGAGCGTGAAGCGGCTCGTACCCCAGAGGGAGAGCCCCACGAGGAGATCTATTTCTACGAAGGCGGCATCAAGGAATACGTCGCCTATATGAATAAGGAGAAGGACGCCCTTCACCCCGACATCATCTACGTGAATTCGGAGAAGGATGGCGTGCAGGTGGAGGCCGCCCTGCAGTGGTGCTCCGATGCCTATTCCGACAGCATCCTGGGTTTTGCCAACAACATCCGCACTGTGGATGGAGGCACCCACATCGAAGGCTTGAAGACGGTGCTCACCCGTACCCTCAACGCTTTCGCCAAGAAGCTCGGCAAACGCAAGGAATCGGATTCCAACCTGGCCGGCGAGAACATCCGCGAAGGCTTGACGGCGGTGCTGTCGGTGAAGGTGCCCGAGCCTGAATTTGAGGGTCAGACCAAGACCAAGCTCGGCAACACCGAGGTGCGGGGAATTGTCGACAACCTGGTGGGCGAAGCCCTCAGCCAGTTCCTCGAGTTCAATCCCTCGGTGATCAGCCTGATCCTGGAGAAGGCGATCCAGGCGTTCAACGCGGCTGAAGCTGCGCGACGGGCGCGTGAACTGGTGCGCCGCAAGAGCGTGCTGGAAAGTTCAACCTTGCCTGGCAAGTTGGCCGACTGCAGCTCCCGCGATCCCTCCGAGTCGGAGATCTACATCGTGGAGGGTGACTCGGCTGGTGGCTCCGCCAAGCAGGGCCGCGATCGTCGTTTTCAGGCGATCCTTCCCCTGCGGGGCAAGATCCTCAACATCGAGAAGACCGACGACGCCAAGATCTACAAGAACACTGAGATTCAGGCGCTGATCACAGCCCTCGGTTTGGGGATCAAGGGCGAGGACTTTGATGTCAAGAACCTGCGCTATCACCGGGTCGTGATCATGACGGATGCCGATGTGGATGGCGCCCACATCCGCACCCTTCTGCTCACCTTCTTCTATCGCTATCAGAAGGAGTTGGTCGAAGGCGGCTACATCTACATCGCCTGCCCACCCCTCTACAAAGTGGAGCGTGGAAAGAACCATACCTATTGCTACAACGAGCAAGACCTCCAAAAGACCCTTGCTGCCTTTCCAGAAAAAGCGAATTACAACATTCAGCGCTTCAAAGGCCTTGGTGAAATGATGCCCAAGCAGCTCTGGGAGACCACCATGGACCCCGTTTCTCGCACCATGAAACGGGTGGAGATTGAAGATGCACTCGAAGCCGATCGCATCTTCACAATCCTGATGGGCGACAAAGTCGCTCCACGGCGGGAATTCATTGAGACCCACAGCGCCGAGCTCGACATGACCAACCTCGACATCTGATGCAGCGACCGGTGGTCTCCGTCCTGCGTTGGAGTTGGTTGCTGGGCATTGCATTGCTGGCACCGGCAGCTCTTCCTGCCGGTGGTGCTGATCGCCGTCAGCCCGAGGTGCGTCGCCGTTCAGCGGGTGCACCGTTGATCAGTGGTGGACAGGATGTGCTGCAGGCAGCCCCCCATGTCAGTGCTCCCGCGCTGCGCCGGCTTGATCTCGGCACGCCGTTGCAGGTGCTGCGTCGCTGGCGCTGTGAGAACGGAGAGGAGTGGTTGCAGGTGCAAGTGGCGGCCACAGTCGGTGCTGATCACCCTGCGCAGACACGGCGCGGTTGGGTGCATGGCTGATTCGTTCACGCTCGCTAGGCAGGTGCTGCTGGTGGGTTTTGGTGCAATTCCCGGTGCCTGGCTGAGGCTGCGGGTGGTGAATCATTTCGAACCGGTCGTGCCCCGAAAGCACTGGGGCACCTTCGCCGTCAACCTGATTGCTGCTTTTGGTCTGGGGTTGGTGGCCGGCCTGGGGGTGAGTGGCAACTGCCAACCTCCCTCTGCCAACGGCCCGTTGATGTTGTTGGTTGCCACGGGATTCTTCGGCAGCCTCAGCACGTTTTCCACGTTTGCGGTGGAGCTGCTCAACACCTTGCGAGGGCATCAGTGGCTTGAAGCGGTTGTGCTCGCCGCCGGGTCGATCCTGGGGGGCTTGCTGGTGGCGGCTGCGGGCTACGCCCTGGGGATGGCGTGATGACGGATATGAAGCCGGATCTCACCCTGCGGCAGGAACTGAGCGAATTGCTTCTGGTGGCGATTGGTGCCGTCCCTGGAGCTGTGTTGCGCTGGCAGCTTGGGGTGCACTGGGCTGATCAGGATCTGATCGCCAATGTGGTCGGAGCCTTTCTGTTGGGGGTGCTCGCCGGATTGCCAACGCGGCCGCGTCGCCAGTTGTTGGTCGGTATCGGTTTCTGTGGATCGCTCACCACCTTCAGCAGCTGGATGGTCAACACGGTGAAGTTGCTGGCCTCGGGCCACTGGGCTCCAGCTGTGGGATTGATTGCTCTCACCCTTGGCCTGGGGCTGGGGGCCGCGGCGGTGGGCTTTGGGCTTGGGCGGGCCCTGAAAGGACCCGCACCGAGCCGGTGACGTCGATGGTTAGGCGGCGAGGGCGGCCTCAATCGCTGACTTCAGTTCGGCGGATTCGGGCTCGACGCCGCTCTTGAAGCGGGCGATCACGGTGCCGTCCTTGCCCACAAGGAACTTCTCGAAGTTCCAGGCCACATCACCAGCGGGTTCCATCTGGTTGAGGGTGGTGTAGGGCTCGGTGGTGCTGCCGGTGGCGTGCACCTTGTCGAACAGCTCGAAGCTGGCGCCGTAGGTGGTGGAGCAGAAGGTTTTGATCTCCTCCAGGGTGCCGGGCTCCTGGGCGCCGAAGTCGTTGCAGGGGAAGCCCAGCACTTTCAGGCCTTTGGCGCCATAGCTCTGGTTGAGGGCCTCAAGGCCGGCGTACTGCTTGGTGAAGCCGCAGCGGCTGGCCACGTTCACGATCAGCAGCACGTTGCCGGCGAAGTCACCCAGGCTCTTGTCGCTGCCATCGGCGCTACGTACCGTCACACCGTTCACGCTCGGGGCCATGGGACTCAATCAAAGAGCGCAGACCCTAGCTGGGAACTGCTGGCTGCAGGCATGGGCCATACACTGAGCAGGCCCAGACCACAGGCCGATGGACGAGGCAACTGGGGTGGTCGCGTCTGTTGTCACCCAGCAGCTGGAAACGATGCTGACGGCGGGCAATTACGACGCCGTCAAGTTGCTGTTGGAACCGGTCCAACCGGTGGATATTGCTGAAGCGATTGGCAATCTGCCGCGTACCCTTCAGGCGCTGGCGTTTCGTCTGTTGGGCAAGGACGAAGCGATTGAGGTCTACGAATATCTGGATGCTGCGGTGCAGCAAAGCCTGCTGGAGCGCCTGCGTTCCGGGGAGGTGCTCGAGCTGGTGGAGGAGATGTCTCCCGACGACCGGGTGCGTCTGTTTGATGAGTTGCCAGCCAAGGTGGTGCGGCGGCTGCTGGCGGAGTTGAGTCCGGCGGAGCGACGGGTCACGGCCCAGCTGCTGGGCTACGAGGCGGAGACCGCGGGTCGTCTGATGACAACGGAGTTCATCGACCTGAAGGAGTTTCACAGCGCGGCTCAGGCCCTCACCATCGTGCGCCGGCGGGCTCGGGATACCGAGACTATCTACAGCCTTTACGTCACGGATGGGCAGCGCCATCTCACCGGCATCCTGTCGCTGCGCGATCTGGTGACGGCCGATCCCGATGACCGGGTGGGCGATGTGATGACCCGCGATGTGGTGAGCGTGGGAACGGATACGGATCAGGAAGAGGTGGCTCGGGCGATTCAGCGCTACGACTTCCTCGCCGTGCCGGTGGTGGACCGGGAGCAGCGGCTGGTGGGGATCGTCACCGTCGACGACGTGATCGACGTGATTGAGCAGGAAGCCACCCGCGACATCTACGCGGCCGGCGCTGTGCAGGCCGGGGATGAAGACGATTACTTCCAGAGCAACTTGTTCACCGTGGCCCGCCGGCGCGTGGTCTGGCTGGCGGTGTTGGTGGTGGCCAATGGCCTCACCACGCAGGTGATTGCCATGAATGACGGCGTGCTCCAGGAGGTGGTGCTACTGGCGGCCTTCATCCCGTTGCTAATCGGTACCGGTGGCAATGTCGGCGCTCAGAGCTCCACGGTGGTGATCCGCGGCCTGAGCACGCAACGCATTCAGGCCCTTGGACCTGTGCAGGCCATTCTTCGCGAGGCGATGGCCGGGGCGTTGCTCGGTTTATTGATGCTGGTGTTGGTGGTGCCGTTTGCCTGGTGGCGCGCTGGCGCTGACGGTGCCTTGGTGGGTACGGCCGTGGGCATCAGCCTGATGGCGATCTCCACGCTGGCGGCCACTGCAGGAGCAGCGCTCCCGTTGTTGTTCAACCGCATGGGGCTTGATCCTGCCTTGATGTCAGCCCCCTTCATCACCACAGCGACGGACGTGGCTGGGGTGTTGATTTATTTGCGAACGGCCGATTGGCTCCTGTTGCATCTGCCGCCGGCGGCCTGAGATTGGCAACGCCGTCGCAGCGAGATGGGCTAGGGATTTTTACCTAATCTCCCGCTTTCGGGCTTTCCTGAGAGCTTGTTTACACTTCTTTAGGGGTAGGCTTTACATAACGCAAAGGAGCACGCATGGTCGTTGCCACCGCTGTAGCCGCAGCCCCTACAACCGCTGCGAAGTCACGTCGTTCCCCGTCTTCGCGCCCGGCTGTTGCCGAAGTTGATCTGGTGCGTTCGTATCTGCGGGATATCGGTCGTGTGCCGCTGCTGAGTCACCAGCAGGAGATCACCCTGGGCCGTCAGGTGCAGGATCTGATGGAACTGGAGGCTCTGGAGTCGGAGCTGAAGAGCGAGAGCGGCGACGAGGTGGTGGCACCCGAGGCGCTGGCGAAGAAAGCTGGATTAAGTGGTGTGCAGCTGAAGCGGAAGCTGCAGGCGGGTCGCCGCGCCAAGGAGCGGATGGTGGCCGCCAACCTGCGCCTGGTGGTGAGCGTCGCGAAGAAATACACCAAGCGGAACATGGAACTGCTGGACTTGATCCAGGAGGGAACGATCGGCCTGGTGCGGGGTGTGGAGAAGTTCGACCCAACCCGTGGCTACAAGTTCAGCACCTATGCGTACTGGTGGATCCGTCAGGGGATCACGCGGGCGATTGCGGAGAAGAGCCGCACGATCCGGCTGCCGATTCACATCACCGAGATGCTGAACAAGCTGAAGAAAGGGCAGCGTGAGCTGAGTCAGGAGCTGGGTCGGACCCCCACGGTGACGGAGCTGGCGGAATTTGTGGAGCTGCCGGAAGAGGAGGTGAAGGACCTGATGTG
>CAXQPR010000039.1:0-77553 GCA_964225855.1 Salipiger bermudensis
GGAGGAGGTCACCAGGGAGCCGTGCATGGCGGAGAACAGGCTGCCGCCGAAAACACCTGCGACGCCCAGCATGTGGAAGGGGTGCATCAGGATGTTGTGCTCAGCCTGGAACACCAACATGAAGTTGAAGGTGCCAGAAATGCCCAGGGGCATGCCATCAGAGAAGGAACCCTGACCGAAGGGGTACACCAGGAAAACAGCCATCGCTGCAGACAGCGGAGCGCTGTAAGCGACGCAGATCCAAGGGCGCATGCCCAGGCGGTAGGAGAGTTCCCACTGACGACCCATGTAGGCGGAAATGCCGATCAGGAAGTGGAAGCAGACCAACTGATAAGGGCCGCCGTTGTACAGCCACTCATCGAGGGAAGCAGCTTCCCAGATGGGGTAGAAGTGCAGGCCAATGGCGTTTGAAGACGGAATAACAGCACCGGAGATGATGTTGTTGCCGTAGATCAAGGAGCCAGCGACGGGCTCGCGGATGCCATCGATATCAACCGGGGGAGCGGCGATAAAGGCAATGGTGAAGCAGATGGTGGCCGCCAGGAGGCAGGGAATCATCAGCACGCCGAACCAACCCACATAAATGCGGTTGTTGGTGTTGGTGACCCACTGACAGAAGTTTTCCCAGGTACTAGCGCGACCGCTGCGAATGGCAGTAGCCATGACAAAACAAGGAGTACGGAATCCGCCCTGCATGCCCCGAAAGACACCAAGACAGGACTCAAGACTATGGAGAGAACCCTTGTTTTCCTGAAAATTAAAAAGTTCGAGTCATCCCGCAAATTGACTTCATGAAGGTCTTCATTAACGCTTCATGAAGTTGCGTAAATCAGGCTGGTTTGACGATGCTCTGGTCCTGGACCCAGCGTCCAGCCTGCTGAAGAAATCCCTGCCAATCGAGGCGTTCGCGTTCTGCAGCTTTGGCAACAATCAGCGGAGCTTGCTGTTTGAGCAATTCCAAATCAGGCTCCGCAACACCTGCATTCAAGGCCAACCAATCGGCCATCGAAGCGCCCACCACCCGGGTGAGATAGGCAGCACTGAGGGCCTGCATCAATCCGGCCGCCAACCAGGCACTGCCGTCGAGCTTGGCCAAACCGAGTAAGGCCTGACCACTCCACTCCACAACACCTTGCGCCAGAGCAGCCCCGGCCAAATGCTTTGCCGCCACTTGAAGCACATCTGGGGTCCAACGACAGCCCCAGATCACGCCCATTTCCTTGAGCATCAAGCCATTTCCAACGGCCACAGCCAGTAGGTCAGTGCTCGGCAACGGCGAGGCCACGACCGCCCCAGCCACAATCCATTGACTGCGCTGCAGCAGATCTCGAAAACGATCCCGACGTAGACACTCCAGTTCGGCCTGCCATTGACGATGGAGAGCCTCGATCAAGCGTTGCTGGGTCTGATCACGCCCCTGCTGAGGCTGGAGAAACAACTGACGAATCGGAGCCAAGGCAAGCCTCAGCTGGTCATGGCTGCCATCCCAGACCAAAAGTCGCTGGTGCCAGCGTTCAGGCAGCTGTGCGATCAGGGCTTGCTGGGCAGCGTCCCAGTCACCGGAGAGCGTGTCCTGATTCACCACCAGCCAAGCGGGCTGACGTTCCGGAACCTGCTGCAGACGCAAGAGGTCTGAGGCGCGCAACGGCAAGGGCAGCACAAAGAGAAGTGCGTCCTGCTCCTGAAGCGCATCGGGCCAGGCCCAGGTGTCACTCACGCTGGGAAGGGTGTGACCGACGCAGAGACTGAGGGCATGGTGACCGCTCAGGGCTTGCTGAAGAACGTCCGTTCCAGGGAGCGTCACCCCCTCAGAACCCACAACGCCGAGACTGAGGGGCTCGGTGCGGTCGATTAGACGATTGAGAGCCTGCTGGCGCTGCTGGCGAGTGGCCGGTGTGCCGGTCTGCGCTTCCAGATCATCGAACTGATCCAACACGGCATCACAACGCTTCACCCAACCCTGAACCGTGGAAGGGCTTTTAAAACCAGGAGAGCTGGAAGGACGACTCAGCCACCACAGGCCACCGCCGAGAGCGACGAAACCAAAACCACCTCCTGACACATGCAATAGGTCGGCCAGTGCCCACTGGGTCACCACCAGGCCAGCTCCGGCAATCGCAACCGTACGCAGCACCTTTGGCTGCTCGATCAGGGAGCCGAGTGACGGCACCGGAAGCATGCGGATCAGTCAGGAAGTACGGGCCTTCCTAGCTCACTCTGCGAGAGGGGACCAGGAATGTTCAAAGCCGCAAGGCAAAGTGCAATCCGCCCCCGCACACAAGACGGATGGCGAATCCCTCCATAACGTGACGGTGTCAATGCAGTGCCGCATGGCCAGCGACCGCGCCGCAACCGATCGCCGCCGGGAGGTTCAGAGAGTTTTGGTCACCGCCCTGGTGATCAATCTGGCCATGACCGGCCTCAAACTGCTGATCGGCCTGGTGAGCGGTTCGCTAGCCGTGATTGCTGACGCGATGCACAGCGCAACCGATGCCCTGTCCAGCCTGATGGGGCTGATCACCAACGGACTCTCTGACCCACGGCCCGATCGTGATCATCCTTACGGGCATGACAAATACGAAGGGATCGGAGCTCTGGCCATTGCCGGCTTCATTCTGTTCACAGCCGTTGAAATCCTGATCAAGGCCGGCGAGCGGTTGCTGGAAGGCATTCCCGCCCTGCGCATCAACGGACAGGAATTACTGCTGTTATTGGTGGTGCTTGGCTTCAACCTCGGCCTGGCTCTCTTCGAGCGACGCGAAGGAAAGCGTTTGAAGAGCCAGCTTCTGGTGGCCGATGCCCGTCACACCACCAGCGACATCTGGACCACGGTGATTGTGCTGGTGGGCCTGACCGGTGCCTGGTGGTTTCGCATCAACTGGCTTGATGTGGTGCTTGCGGCTCCTCTGGCGGTGCTCTTAGTTCGCGTGTGCTGGGACGTCGTTCGCACCAACCTGCCTTGGCTGGTGGATCACATCGCCATTGCTCCGGAGGCGATTCATGAGCAGGCCATGGGTGTGCCCGGAGTGTTGAACTGCCACGACATCGCCAGCCGCGGAGTGCTGGGTCAGCGCGTGTTCATTGACATGCACATGGTGGTGGATACCGATGACCTGCCAACGGCCCACACGATCACCGAACGCGTTGAAGATCGACTGGAACAACGCTTTGGGCCTGTGCGCTGCACCATCCACCTCGAACCCAAGGACTACGCGGAACAAGCCATCACGTTTCGAGGCACCCACGGCTGATTGGGCCGGTCGTCAGGGCGGCGCCACCCTGACCCGACTTCCCCCCTGCGATGCGGCACACTTGCGCCTGACTGCAGGCCCCAGGCCATGACTGATTCCTACGGAGATCCCCAGCAATTCGGGGGACAGGGTGATGCTGGACGGGAGGGTGGCCGTGACGGCGCCCGTCGCCGGGGCCCAGGCAACCGTGAGGGTGGCGGATTCCGCATTCGTCTGAGCGACAACGAAATGCGCTCGGTTCGAGCCCTGCAGGAAGCCTTCAACCTGCGCTCCACCGTTGCGGTGCTCGGCTTCGCTGTGCGCAGCCTCGGGCAAATGCTCGAAGACGGTCAGCTGGATGCCCTGATCGAACAGCAGAAGTCACAGGCTCCGCGTGGTGGCGGACGGCGCAGTGAAGGTGGACGGTCCGGCGGCCGTGGTGAGGGTGCTGGTCGCGGCAATCGCCCCGACCCCTTTGCCCGTCCTGCCAAGCCTCAGGCTGCCCCTGCGGACTCCAGCGGAGAGGTCGCAGTAACGGACGCTGAAGCTCCTGCAGAAGCTGTGGCCGACGCCGCTGCAGAAACCACCGAAGCGCAGGACTGATTCATGGCCCAGTCGCGGGTTCTTTCAGGCGTCCAGCCCACCGGCGCCCTCCATCTGGGCAACTGGCTGGGTGCCATCCGCAACTGGGTGGACCTCCAGCACACCCACGACACCTTCGTTTGTGTCGTGGATTTGCACGCGATCACCGTTCCCCACGACCCCAGCCGCCTGGCTGAGGACACCCTCAGCACAGCGGCCCTTTATCTGGCCTGCGGGATTGATCCAGACAAAAGCACGGTGTTTGTGCAGAGCCATGTGCCGGCCCATGCCGAGCTCTGCTGGCTCCTGAACTGTGTCACCCCGCTCAACTGGCTGGAGCGGATGATCCAGTTCAAGGAGAAGGCGGTCAAGCAGGGCGACAACGTATCCGTCGGCCTGCTCGATTACCCCGTGCTGATGGCGGCCGACATTCTTCTGTACGACGCCGACCTGGTTCCGGTGGGTGAAGACCAGAAACAACACCTGGAATTGGCCCGCGATATCGCTCAGCAGCGCATCAATGCGCGCTTTGGCAGCGAAGACGCGCCTGTGCTGAAGGTGCCCAAGCCCCTGATCCTCAAGGAAGGCGCTCGGGTGATGAGCCTCACGGATGGGCGCAGCAAAATGAGCAAGAGCGATCCGAATGAAGGCAGCCGCATCACCCTGTTGGATGCCCCTGATCTGATCACCAAGAAGATCAAACGGGCCAAAACCGACCCTCAGATGGGCTTGGAATTTGACAATCCCGATCGGCCGGAGACCGACAACCTGCTCGGGCTTTACGCCATCCTCAGCGGCAAGGGCCGTGAAGCAGCAGCCGCAGAATGTGCAGACATGGGCTGGGGCAAGTTCAAACCTCTCCTTGCTGAGAGCGCCGTGGCGGCACTTGAGCCCATCCAGGCTCGCTATCAGGAGCTGATGGCTGATCGCGGTGAACTCGATCGCGTTCTGTCCGCAGGTCGCGACCGTGCCAATGCGGTTGCAGAGGCCACGGTCGACCGGGTACGCACCAGCCTGGGCTTCCTGCAAACCCTTTGAACAGGCAGGGATGCGCTGATCGGCCCTGACGGAGCTAATCGGTCAGCCACCTTCACAAAAGCTGCACTAATCATTAAAAGTTCCTGAGGAACCAATCCCGTCGACCGCCCCCTGAGCCAACAACGGCAGCTTCACCGACCGGTCTCACTGGTCTCAGCCGCGTCAATCAGTGATGCGTTTTGCCTTAAACACATCACCACGCCCGCGTCAAGGCCGGTCAGCTAGGCCTCGCGCAGGGACCACTCCGCTCGTCAAGGTGATGAACCCTTTGACCGGACTGCATGCCTGTCGCTCCGAAACAGTGGATGTCCAGCGTTCTCGAGCGTTCGTTCAAGACACCAGCCCCTCTGAGCGTGCTTCCGGTCGCAGGGGTGCTGGGTGCAGCTCTTCTCACTGGGCAAGCCCTGAATGCTGAGCGCTCGGCGGAACGACTCGAGCAGAGCGATGTGATCGAGACCCACTTGCGGTCAGGAGATCGGAGCGTGCAGGTGGATCTGAGCGGTGGTCACTACAAGATCACTCCCGAGCGGAGAGCCCTGCTCAACACCATCCGTTATGCGGAAGGCACCTGGAAGGACGGCAAAGACCTCGGCTACAAGACTCTCTATGGAGGAGGTCAGTTCTCCGATCTCTCACGCCATCCTGATCGGGTGGTGGTCAAGCGTTACGCCAGTGCGGCAGCAGGCGCCTACCAGTTCCTCCCCGGCACCTGGAAACAAGTCGCCCGTGAACTGAAGCTCAACAGTTTTGAACCCAGCCATCAGGACCAGGCAGCCCTGCGGCTGGTGGAGCGCCGTGGCGCCCTGACTGAAGTAGATCGCAACGGATTGACCAAGGTGGCGATGCACAAGCTGGCTCCGGAGTGGGCATCGTTTCCCACCCATGGAGGATTCAGTGCCTACGGCCAGCCCGTGAAGAGCCATTCGGAGTTGGCGAAGTTCTATTCCGAGAATCTGCGCCAGATTCGCCTCGGCGCCTGACTCTCATTCCGTTCATCGGGTCGCCTGAGAGATCCTGGCGGCCAAGGCCCACACCTCCGTCACCAGCTGGTGCCACGGCGCCATGGCCTCCATCGACACTGCCATCGCCTGCGGGGATGCATCGATCAAGGCGCGAGTCGCAGCGATTGCCTTGCGCCCTTCGTCCAGACGGGCAGCCATGGCCTGGCGTCGCTCCGGGGCCATCACCTGATCAGGACAAACCGCCAACAACTCCTCGCCACGGTTGAACCAGTGCGCAAAATCGTTGAGGAGAGAGTCGAGCAGGTTTGCCAACAGAGCATCGGCCTCGGCATCCCGGTGGCGATCGTCGTCGCGAGGAGGGAGCGATTCCATAGGGGTGGATGACACGCCCATAGGATGGCGGTTGACGTGCCTGAACCGGTGAGCAGCGCTGCAGTGACCGCCCCCGCCCCGACCGAAACGGTGGTGCTGCCCAAAACCAGCGAAAGCGACACCCTGCTGCGGATCCGCCACTCCATGAGCCATGTGATGGCCATGGCCGTTCAGAAGCTGTTTCCGAAGGCGCAGGTCACAATCGGCCCCTGGACGGAGAGCGGTTTCTACTACGACTTCGACAGCCCGGATCCCTTCACGGAGGCCGACCTCAAGGCCATCCGCAAGGAGATGATCAAGATCATCAACCGCAAGCTGCCCCTGGAACGGATCGAGGTCAGCCGGGCCGAAGCGGAAGCCAAGATCCAGGCCCAAAACGAGCCCTACAAACTCGAGATCCTCGCTGGCATCCAGGAACCCATCACCCTCTACACCCTGGGAGAGGAGTGGTGGGATCTCTGCGCTGGCCCCCATGTGGCCAACACCAGTGAGCTGAATGCCAAAGCCTTCGAGCTGGAGAGCGTTGCGGGCGCCTATTGGCGCGGTAATGAAAACAACGCCCAGCTTCAACGCATCTACGGCACTGCCTGGGAGACCCCTGAGCAACTGGCGGAACACAAGCGCCGCAAGGAAGAGGCCCTGCGCAGAGACCACCGCCGGATCGGCACGGACCTCGATCTGTTCTCGATCGAAGATGAGGCGGGTGCAGGCCTGGTCTTCTGGCATCCCCGGGGCGCCCGCATGCGTCTGCTGATCGAAGACTTCTGGCGTCAAGCTCACTTCGAAGGGGGCTATGAGCTGCTGTACACCCCCCATGTCGCCGACATCAGCCTCTGGAAAACCTCCGGCCACCTCGACTTCTACAGCGAGAGCATGTTTGGCCCGATGGTGGTGGATGAGCGGGAATATCAGCTCAAACCGATGAACTGTCCGTTCCATGTGCTCACCTACGCGAGCACCCTGCGGAGCTACCGGGAGCTACCGATTCGCTGGGCTGAGCTGGGCACCGTCTATCGCTATGAGCGTCCCGGGGTGATGCATGGGCTGATGCGGGTGCGGGGCTTCACCCAAGACGACGCGCACGTGTTCTGCCTTCCTGAGCAGATCAGCGATGAGATCCTGCGCATCCTTGATCTCACTGAGCGGATTCTCTCCACCTTTGATTTCAAGAACTACGAAATCAACCTCTCCACCCGACCGGAGAAATCGATCGGCGAAGACGCCGTCTGGGATCTAGCCACCAAGGGGCTGATCGAAGCTCTCGAGCGCAAAGGCTGGGACTACAAGGTGGATGAAGGCGGTGGCGCCTTCTACGGCCCCAAGATCGACCTGAAGATCGAAGACGCCATTGGGCGCATGTGGCAGTGCTCCACGATCCAGCTCGACTTCAACCTGCCCGAGCGCTTCAAACTTGACTACGTCGCTGCCGACAGCAGCAAGCAGCGACCGATCATGATCCACCGCGCCATCTTTGGCTCGCTGGAACGTTTCTTCGGGATCATGACCGAGAACTACGCCGGCGACTTCCCCTTCTGGCTGGCCCCCGAGCAGATCCGTTTGCTGCCGGTGACGGACGACGTTCAGAGCTATGCCGAGTCGCTCTGTGAGCAACTCAAGGCCGCCGGTGTTCGCGCTTCGGTCGACCGCAGCGGTGATCGCCTGGGCAAATTGATTCGCACCGGCGAGAAAATGAAGATCCCTGTTTTGGCGGTCATCGGTGCCAAAGAGGCCGAACAGGCCTCCGCAAGCCTTCGCAGCCGTCGCGATGGAGATCTCGGCCTGGTTGGGGCAGACGCTCTGATCGAGGCAGCGCGCCAAGCCAATCAGAACCGCGGTGCTGGACTTTCCCTATGAGCGACCCCAACGTCCAAACCCTGGCTGATTTCGGCCAGCTGCGCACTGCACCAAGCCTGACGATTGATCAGCGCCGTGCCCTCGCTGAGGAGCTGGTGGCTGCGATGGAGCCTTTCGCCTGGTTCACCGTTGGCGTGATGGCTCCCTCCAGCGCCGATGCTCTGGAAGCACTGCGAACCCTTGAACGTTCCCTTCAATGGGAGGCGATGACCGTGGAGGAGACAACCTCCGAAACTGGGCCGGTGTTTCTCAAGGCCAACCAATCCAGTGGCGCCATCCGCGTTCGAATTGAACACGGGCTTGGAGAAGGAATCCTGATCAGCGGCCACAGCAACACACCGGATCAACCAGGCACCACCTGGGGCCCCCTCCCTCTCGATTTTTTTGCCTGAGGCCACGCTGATCGCTTGCCGTTTCCACCACTGGCAAGCAGCCTGAAGGTGATCAGCACAACAGACCAGGGGATGGCCGAGAACACCTATCTGGCTGGGGACTTGGGCGGCACCAAGACCCTGCTCTCGGTCTACGGCGAAGAGAACGGCCAACTGCAGCCCCTCTTCAGCCAGCGTTACCTCTCAGGCGAATGGCACTCCCTTGAAGACATGCTCCAGCACTTCCTCAAGGAGGTGCCTACCGAGCACCCGAAGCCTGTCACCAGCTGCATTGCTGTGGCTGGTCCGGTCAGTGATCGCAGCGCCAAGCTCACCAATTTGCCCTGGATACTGAGCGAACGAGACCTCGTGGCCGCCACAGGACTGGCTCGACTCGAACTGGTGAACGATTTCGCCGTCCTGATCCATGGGCTGCCCCATTTCGATCAACAGCAGCAGGTGACGCTGCAAGCAGCCAAAACCGGCAACTCCAGTGCTCAACGCAGCAAGGGCCCCGTGGCGATTCTTGGTGCAGGCACGGGCCTGGGCATGGCGCGCGGGATCCCCGATGCGAATGGCTGGATCGCCCTCGCCAGCGAAGGCGGCCATCGCGAATTTGCCCCACGCACAGACGACGAATGGCATCTCGCCAGCTGGCTCAAAGCCGACCTTGACCTGGATCGCCTGTCAATTGAACGGATTGTCAGCGGCACAGGCCTCGGGCATGTGATGCGCTGGCGGCTGCAACGAAGTGACGGTGCTGGGCACCCCTTGCTGCGAGCAGCCGAGGCTTGGCGGACGCGCGCAGTCGACGACGACGCATATCAGGATTTACCGGCTCTCGTTGGGCAGGCCGCCCAACAAGGCGATGCGCTGGCCCGCAGCGCTCTTGATCTCTGGCTCGGTGCCTACGGCTCTGCCGCCGGAGATCTGGCGCTCCAGGAGCTCTGCACAGGGGGGCTTTGGATTGGCGGCGGCACCGCCGCCAAACAACTCAATGGCCTGCAATCGGCCACGTTCCTGGAGCCGATGCGACGCAAAGGTCGCTTCCGCCCTTTGATGGAAACCATCACCGTGCAGGCAGTGATTGATCCCAACGCCGGTTTATTCAGTGCCGCCTGCCGCGCCCGTGACCTGGCGGCCGCAATTGCGGCATCCTGAAAACTGTTCCCACAGAAGCGCAGGCTCCGGCCTCTCAGGTGAGACACTGTCTTGAACAGGACAGCAGGGATGGTGCAACCGCGCATCGGCCAGTCGGTGGTTGTGGATGTTCCTGCCACCACAGCCAACATCGGCCCAGGCTTCGACTGCCTCGGTGCCGCGCTTGATCTCAATAACCGGTTCACCATGCGCCGGATCGAAGGCGACGGTGAACGATTTGAACTGATCATTGAGGGACAGGAGGGCAGCCACCTGCGCGGCGGGCCCGACAACCTGGTTTATCGCGCAGCGCAACGGGTCTGGAAAGCAGCTGGGGAAGAACCGGTCGGCCTGGAAGCACGCGTGCGTCTGGCCGTTCCCCCAGCCCGTGGTCTGGGCAGTAGTGCCACCGCCATCGTGGCGGGCTTGGTGGGTGCCAATGCGCTGGTAGGGGAGCCCCTCAGTCGAGAAAAACTGCTCGAACTGGCCATCGATATCGAAGGCCATCCCGACAATGTGGTGCCCTCACTGCTGGGCGGTCTTTGCATGACCGCGAAAGCCGCCTCCCAGCGCTGGCGGGTGGTGCGCTGTGAGTGGGTGCCTGCGGTCAAGGCTGTGGTGGCCATCCCTGCGATCCGTCTGAGCACCAGCGAAGCCCGACGGGCGATGCCCAAATCCATTCCCGTGGGGGATGCCGTGGTCAACCTCGGCGCCCTCACCCTGCTGCTGCAAGGACTCCGCACCGGCAATGGCGACCTGATTGCCGATGGCATGCACGACCGCCTGCATGAGCCTTACCGCTGGCGCCTGATCAAAGGAGGTCAAGAGGTGAGAAACGCAGCCCTTCAGGCCGGTGCCTGGGGTTGCGCCATCAGCGGTGCTGGCCCAAGCATTCTGGCGCTGTGCTCCGAAGACAAAGGCCCGGCCGTCAGTCAAGCCATGGTGAGGGCCTGGGAAGCCGCTGGTGTAGCCAGTCGCGCTCCCCTGCTCAATCTCCAAACCACTGGAAGCCACTGGCAGCCCGCATCCCCTGAGTAGATCTACTCAGTTCAGGCGGAGACCCTGATAAGTTCGACTACAACTTGATGAACGCCATGGACGCCAATCTGCCGCTGATTGCTGCGTCCGGCGAGAGCTTCCCCTGGCTGTCGGTGATTGTGCTGCTGCCGGCAGCAGCAGCACTGTTGATGCCCCTACTCCCAGGCGACGAAAGCAATCCTTCGCCCTGGCCCCGCAACCTGGCTTTGGGAGTGCTGGCAATCGATTTCATCTTGATGCTGGTGGCCTTTAGCCAGCATTTCGATGGGAAGGATTCCTCCCTGCAGCTGGTGGAACGGCTGAGCTGGGTTCCGGCGATCGGTCTGGAATGGTCCGTCGGTGCCGACGGCCTGTCGATGCCCCTTGTGGTGCTAAGCGGCCTGGTGACGATGCTGTCGGTGGCTGCCAGCTGGAAGGTTCAGCACAAGGCCAAGCTCTATTTCGGTCTGCTGCTGGTGCAAGCGGCCGCCCAGGCCCTGGTGTTTCTCTCCCAGGATTTCCTGCTCTTCTTCCTGGCTTGGGAACTTGAACTGGTTCCTGTCTACCTCCTGATTGCCATCTGGGGCGGTCAGAACCGCCAGTACGCCGCCACCAAATTCATCCTCTACACCGCTCTGGCCTCACTGCTGATCCTGATCAGTGGTCTCGCCTTGGCCCTCTCCGGTGACGCGTTCACCCTCAACCTCACCGAACTGGCAGCACGGTCTCCCGGTGGAACCTTCGGCTTGCTCTGTTACCTGGGCTTCCTGGTGGGTTTTGGGGTGAAACTTCCGATGTTCCCTCTCCACACCTGGCTGCCTGACGCCCACGGTGAGGCCAATGCTCCGGTCTCGATGCTGCTGGCCGGTGTGCTCCTCAAGATGGGCGGCTATGCGCTGTTGCGCTTCAACGTGCAGATGCTGCCGGATGCCCACCTGGTGCTGGCACCCGCTCTGATCGTGTTGGGCATCGTCAACATCATTTACGGCGCCCTGAACGCTTTCGCCCAAGACAACGTCAAACGGCGGATTCCCTGCAGTTCCGTGAGCCACATGGGCTTCGTCCTAGTCGGGATCGGAGCCATTGACGCCCTGAGCATCAGTGGCGCCATGCTCCAGATGATCAGTCACGGGCTGATTGCCGCGGCGATGTTCTTCGTCACGGGCAGCTTCTACGAACGCACCAAAACCCTGTCGATTCCCAACATGGGCGGCTTGGCCAAAGTGCTGCCGATCACCTTCGCCTTCTTCCTGGCCAGCTCCCTTGCGTCCCTCGCTTTGCCGGGCATGAGCGGCTTTATCAGCGAAATCACCATCTTCCTCGGTGTGACCAGCCAGACCGACTTCACGATTGGCTTCCGCGTGATCACCATCGTGGCCGCTGCCATCGGCTTGGTGCTCACCCCGATCTACCTGCTCTCGATGTGCCGCCGCGTGTTCTTCGGCCCCAGGATTCCGGCGCTCGCCTTCGTCGGCGACATGAATCCTCGTGAATTGGTGATTGGCCTCACCCTTCTGGTGCCCACCCTCACCATCGGTGTTTGGCCAAGGGTCGCGATGGATGTCTACGAGGCTTCCACCGACGCTCTCGCCAATACACTTTCAACCCATAGCCTGATCGCACTTCACAATCTTCTGCCCCTGGGCTGAAGCGAGACGGCATGACCACCAGCAGCCAACCGGCTCTACTCAAGGGCCGGGGCCTACCCGAATACTCGGCCATCACCCCCGATCAGGTGAGTGCCGAGATCCCGGGCCTGCTGAAATCGCTCGAGGCCGACTTTGCGGCCTTTGAACACCAGCTGCAGGACCAGCTCAACCAGGGGGAAACCCTGGATTGGCAGGCGGTGATGCCACCTCTCCAATCGATCGGCGAACGTCTGCGCTGGAGCTGGGGTGTGGTCAGCCACCTCAACGCCGTCTGCAACGGCCCGGAACTGCGTGAAGCCCACGCCGCCCAGCAACCGGAGGTGGTGCGATTCAGCAACCGCCTGGGGCAAAGCGCCGTCCTGCACCAAGCCTTGGAGCAGCTCCGCAACCAGTCCGGTGCGTCTCTCGACGCTGCCCAGTGTCGGATTCTCGATGCCGAGCTGCTGTCGATGCAGCAACGCGGCGTGGGCCTTCGGGGCGAAGCCCAGACGGCCTTCAACCAGGCCAGTGAACAGCTGGCCGAGCTCTCCACCAGCTTCAGCAATCACGTGCTGGATGCAACCCAGGCCTGGAGCCTGGTGCTGCACAACCCAGAAGAAGTGGCCGGGCTGCCGGACCGGGCGCTCGAGACCCTGGCGGCGGCAGCCCGCGAGGCCGGAGACGTCCATCAGAACGGCCAAGAGGCCACTGGCGAGCACGGCCCCTGGCGGCTCGGGCTCGACATGCCTCGCTACATCCCTTTCCTCACCCATGCCGACAACCGAGGGCTGCGGGAAAAGGTTTATCGAGCCCACGTCGGCCGCGCCAGCAGTGGGGACCTCGACAACAGCCCACTGATCGAATCGATCCTTCGCCTGCGAGGGGAACAGGCCAGCCGCCTCGGGTATAGCCATTGGGCCGAGCTGAGCCTGGCCAGCAAGATGGCCGATGACGTCAATGCCGTGGAAGCCCTGCTTGAAGAGCTTCGGGCGGCAGCCAAGCCTGCAGCCGAACGGGAGATCGAAGCGCTTCGCGACTGTGCCCGACGCCATCAGGCGCCTGAAGCCGACGACCTCCAGCCCTGGGATGTGACCTACTGGGCCGAGAAACTCCGCCAGGAAGAGTTCGATCTCAATCAGGAAGCGCTGCGGCCTTGGTTCCCTCTTCCCCAGGTGCTGGATGGTCTCTTCAATCTGTGCTCCAGGCTGTTTGGCATCACCATCCAGGCCGCCGATAGAGAAGCTCCTGTCTGGCATCCGGATGTGCGCTTCTTCCGCGTCAGCGACCGCGATGGCACGCCGCTGGCGGCCTTCTACCTCGACCCCTACAGCCGGCCTGCCAGCAAACGCGGCGGCGCCTGGATGGATGAGTGCCTGAATCGCTCACGCGCTGAAGACGGGTCCATGACCCTGCCGGTGGCCTATCTGATTTGCAACCAAACGCCCCCAACAGATACCGCTCCCAGCCTGATGAGCTTTGAAGAGGTGGAAACCCTCTTCCACGAATTCGGCCATGGCCTCCAGCACATGCTGACCACGGTCAACTACCCCCAGGCCGCGGGGATCAACAACGTGGAATGGGATGCGGTGGAACTTCCTTCCCAGTTCATGGAGAACTGGTGCCTGGATCGGGCGACCCTGATGGGAATGGCGCGCCACTGGCAGACCGGCGAGCCCCTTCCGGAAGCCGACTTCCAGAAGCTGCTGCGGGCCCGCACCTTCATGTCGGGTTCCGCCACGCTCCGACAGGTGCATTTCGCTCTTACCGACCTGCGTCTGCACAGTCAGTGGACTCCAGAACTGGGGATCAGCCCGGATGCCCTGCGACGAGAACTCGCTCCTGCCACCACGGTGATCCCACCGATTGCGGAGGATCACTTCCTCTGTGCCTTCAGCCACATCTTTGCGGGCGGCTATTCCGCTGGCTATTACTCCTACAAGTGGGCCGAGGTGCTCAGCGCCGATGCCTTCTCTGCCTTTGAAGAGGTGGGACTGGAACAGGAGGAGCAAGTGAAAGCGACTGGTCAGCGTTTCCGCGACACCGTTCTCAGCCTCGGTGGCAGCCGTTCGCCGGCGGAGATCTACCAGGCCTTCCGTGGACGAGCCGCCAGCACTGACGCTCTCATCCGTCAGTCCGGCCTGACAGCAGCAGCAGCCTGAGCGATATTCACCATGACGGAGCAGGGGAATGCGCTGACGCCTGATCCCCTGGCTCTGTCGTCAGCCTGGGGAGCAACGCCTGGTGATCAAACCGACATCGCCCCCTTGCGGGGTTTGAACGATGTTCTTGAAACCAGCTGGCTGCGAAGGGGCATCAGTCGGGATCATTTCCTGACCGAACTGCTCACCGACCTCCACCACCGCCGTCTGGTGCCCCTGCTGGCGATGCTGCCCAGACGCTGGCGCCTGGGAGCGGCCGCTCTACCCGACCATCTGCGCAAGCTGGGGGAGCTGTTGGAAGGAGGCTCCGTCAGCCCGCTTCTGCTGGCAGCACTGGCGGATGACCTCCAGCATCTGTTTCCGGTTCAGAACGACGCCACGGGAGCAACGGCTGATGCACTCGACCGGTGGATGGCCACCACAGTTCGACCAGCACCTGGCGCGGCAGCCGAGCCCTTGCCCCAATCGCTGCAAACCTGGAGAGAGCAGGCCGTTCACGGCCAGATCGAACAAACGCGCGATGCTGCCTCCGGTGGACTGCGCCAGCTCGGCGCAGATCTGGTCTGGCATAACCAAGGACTCCACCATCTGCAGTCGGAGAACAGCCGTTGGGGAAACACCCTGATGGCCCAGGTGTTCAATGCCCTAGGCGCCAACCACCTTCCGCCGGGCATCACGGGCACCAGTGGGCGCGCCACCCCCTTCCTGTTCGAAGGAGTCAGCACAACCCAGCAACTCGTGGAGCTGCTGAGATCACGCGGATGGTCCTGCAAAGCCCGCGTTCGCGCCAGCGTGGCCAGTTTTGGGCTGGGTGCCAGCTGTCCGAACACCGCAGCCACCACCACCACCACCACTTGGCTGCAGGTGCCCCTAGCCGTGCCCTATCGGACCGGCCTCCTTGATTCCGGTGAAGAGCTGGAGGCTCTGCTCCCCCATTGCAGCCTTGAATTGGAGCTCACCTCCCCCGACGAGCAGGCCCCGACCCTGCTGCAGTACTACCAGGGAACCGAGGGCTTCAACGGTTGGGCCGCCATGAACGACCTGCACCGTCCCTGGCAGAACGACCGGAACAATGGCAGCGTTGCTTATCCCGGTGAGCCCATCGAGGCCGCCCGACTGGGCCTCGCTCTCGACCTCTGCGATCTCATGGCCGCCGTTCACAACACCGCAGCGGCGCAGGGAAAACTACGCACCGGAGGCTACGGAGCCCTGGGGTTCTGCATTGACTCCACGGCCCTGGTTGAGCAGGCCCTCACGGGTTGCTGCCATTTGTTTCCGCTCACCCTTGGGGGCATCTGGAGAGAACGGCTGCGTAACCATCTGGAGCAACTGCTTCACCAGGGCCTGAGGGTCATGGATGACACCAGCGTGGAGCGCTACCGCCACGCGCTCGACACACTTCCCTCCGACCTGAACCTGCACGGCAACGCCTGCGCCGGTGCGCTGGACCGACTAAAGGCCAGCCAACCGGCGCACAGCCCCTTTCTGCTGGTGCGCCGGCTGAACGGGGAAGACAAGCGAACCTGAAGCACGCTTTGGGCTCAGGTCCCCTGAGTGAGTGCCAATTCGCGGCAAATCGCCTCCACCACCTTGCCGCGGAAGGCGGTGCTGAACGGACCAGCATTGCCGTTGTGATTCATCGCCGGAATTTCGTAGCGATGCAAGCGGCCATGGGCGAGCCAGCGGTTCCAATTGGAGAGAGGAAGCAAGGGGGAGCGACCCGGATAGGCGATTTGCCCAAAGGCGGCCACTGGATCCTTGGCTCCCACCACCATGGCCACGTGATCGACCGCTTCAAGATCGCCATTGCCGCTGAAGACACCGCAGACGGTGATCACCTGCACGGGCACTCGGCACAACCTCTGAAGCATCGCCGCCGTGCCGATGGCCATCTCCCCACCGCCGCTGTAGCCCACCAGGACGACCCTTGCCGCCCGACTGGGGTGGAACCCCAAACGCGCCAGGCGTCGCGCAATCTTGAGAGCCAGTTCGTAGTTCATCACCGGGCCATAACGACGATCGGAGGAAATGCCCACCTTGATCACGTTGTTGGCCTGCACGCAGAACGCGCAAAGAAAACGCACCCAGCCATTGGGATGGTGCTCCTGAAGAGCAAACAAGCGATGCCAGAACCACTGAGCCAGAGGTGTCGAACGCAACCCCACCGGGGTGATCGTGTAGGCCTCGATCCCCTTGACCAGCAAAACGTCCTGATCGATCGCCTGCTCGAGGGTCTGAAGGAAGTCACTGACCCTGGGCGGATGGCTCTCCTCGCTTTGGTGAATGCCATCGAGATAGACGAGGAAATGGCGGTGATCGCACCCCTCCTCGGGATCATCCGGGAAAAGATGATTGGGATCAGGCAATCCCTCCATCCACCCCTCCCAGAAGACGAAATCCAACATCACCGAATAGACCCCCACCAGAGCCACCACAACCACCACCAGCACGCCAAAAACGGTCAGCAGTTCCCGAATAGCCTCGGGATTCAGCAGATCAACGGCGTCACGACGCACCGCACTGATGCCAAGCACCGCGAGCACAGCGGTGACGATGAGCACAGACACCACAACACGCCATCCAAGGCGGAGATGACCGCGGTGATGCTGGAGGGCCGCATGTGGATCGTTCATCCCCCCACCTCCCGGGCAAGGGTGCTGTAACTGGCACGCCAGCGTTGCGCGAACACCAGCGCAACCAGCACCAGGGCCAAGGCAAACCCCGGCAGAGCCACGACCAGTCCTTCCTGCAAGGGGATGCCGTAGCTGGCCTGGAGCAGCAGCAACACATTGAGATGAATCCAACCCAGCAAGGTGACAGCGATCAGGTCACTCACATAAGGAGCGGCCACCAGCACATAAAACAGTCCAGGCCACAGCGCCACCCCCATGCGATTCGCCAGGGTGATCGGCTGTGGAGGCACATGCTTCAGCAGCATCAACATCAGGCTGTGGCAAAGGATGCCGAGGGTGAGGGCAAGACTGAGCACCAAGGCATCCACCAACAGCTGAACCGCGATCTGCCGCGGGCTGAGTCGATTCGCCAGCAGGGAAAACAAATGCGAAGCCGACATCGAGATGCCGACCCCAATCACCAAACCGAGGCCTGTGTCCATGGCCAGCATGGTCTGAACCATGGACTCAAACAGCGCATTGATCGGATGCCCCATCCGATCAAGCTCGGCGCATTTCAGGCCGATTCACAATCCAGATCACCATGATCGAGAGCACTGCGCAGTAGAAGCACCAGACGGAGTTGAAGGCAACGCTGTAGGTGAACCAGGTGAGGAAGATCGAGACAAAGATCAACACCCCAAACAACTTCACCGCTTTGTCATTCACCGCCACCAGGGGGAGAACAATGAATCCCCAGTAGACCAATTGACCAATCGGTTCGGTATTAACGAAGTTGTGCCAAGCGGTATCGACCTGATAGTGAATGCGTCCGGCTTCAATCGCCGGCTGCACCAGATCTGACTGAAACAGCACAGGTACATAGAAACCAATCCCCAACAGCGTGGCGACGATGGCGACCCATTTCAGACGATGTTGCAGCGCTCTGGAGTCAATACTTCGACTGATCGACCATGCACTCCACGGGATCCAGATCATCCAGAAGCAATAGGCGAAGAAGAGAAACCCCTTCGCGGTGATCGATCCGAGCGGTTCCAGCCCACCGTTATCGAGGGCGGTCCACTGCAATCCTTCAACAAACTGCTGAACTCCAAAGAAAAAAGGAACCAGAGCCAGCGGCTTGTATCCGGGACGTTCTGCGTTCGAGGCCAAATGATGGGCATACAACCCCAGCGGCATCAGAACTGCCGATGCTGTGAAGCTGGCTGAAGCTGAAAAACACATCTGCGACGTAGCGAAGGCTTAACCATCACTGTGGCCATGCCGATGGCAATCGTCACTAAGGCTGCAAGATTGTGTGCATCAACTGGTTGAGGGCCGTTGGATGCGCCATCAGCTGTTGGTGGGTGAACACATTCACATCGTGCCGCTCACCCACCGGCAGCACTGCCTGCCACCCAGGCACGACCATCAGATCCCATCGGCAGTAATAACTGACGCAATCCACGCTCTGCAACGCTGAGCAATCCGCATTGAGTTGGTTCAGCAAAACGCTGCCCCGTTTCATATCGGCGAGCCCAGCAAACAACCAACGGGGAATCCACTGCGCGGTGTAAGTGCCCTGCTGAGGACTGCCAACACTGATGAAACGACGGCAGCGCTGGGCACCGCCCAACTCCTGAAGCCAGATGCGGCTGATCACCCCACCCATGGAGAACCCGAGCAGATCGATCTCCTGCTCACCCCAACGCTCCTGGATATGGGCATCCAACAATCTGGCCAGGTCCCGCAGAGGAACAGCGCCCAGACGGTGGGGAAGGTGGGGGACAAGCCGAGCAATGCCGTTCTGGTCAAGGCGCTGCTCAAGGCGCCGAAACAGTCGCGGTGTGTCCCAGAGACCGTGCACCAGCACCAGGGGTCTGGGAGAGTTCACACCGTCCAGTGGCGATGACGTTCCACGGCAACCGTACCGCCAAATCCTGGAATGGGCGCAGCACACTTGCGCAGCAACACCCGCATCGCGACCGGACCGTAAAGATGCTCAAGCAGGTCCAAGACCCGCTCACTGAAATGTTCGATGGTCTGGCACTGCAAGCTCGCAACCATCGACTGAAGCTCCTGCACCGCCAGGCTGTAATCCGCAGTGGACGCGAGATCATCGTCTTTGGCGGCCTTAGTGAGGTCCAGGCGCAGTGTCAGGTCGAGGGAAAACCACTGCCCGTGGAGACGCTCATGGTCCAACACCCCGACATGGGCCCAGACCCGCAGATCGGTGATGTGAATGGCGTCCATCACAGCGGCAGGTTGCGGTGGCTGAACTGACGCGCACCGCTGGCGAAGTCAGCGGCAATGTGCCCTTCTCCCCGGAGGCGATAGCGGTAGGTGACCAAACCTTCCAGCCCCACCGGCCCCCGCGGAGGAAGGGTCTGCGTGCTGATGCCAACCTCAGCACCGAAGCCGTAACGGAAGCCATCGGCAAAGCGGGTGGAGCAGTTGTGATAGACACCGGCGCTGTCGACGGCCCGCAGGAACCGTTCCGCCGTGGTGCCATTGGTGGTGGCAATTGCCTCAGTGTGTCGAGAGCCGTAGCGACGGATGTGCTCCAGTGCCGTGTCCAGATCCGGCACCACGCGGACCGCGAGGATCAGATCGAGATACTCCGTGCTCCAGTCAGCATCCGTCACAGGATGGGGCACCCCAAGGGCACAGCTGGCCTCATCCCCCCGCAGCTCAACGCCCACGGCCGCAAAGGCGGGCACCGCATCTGCCAAAAACTGCGAAGCGATGGCCTCATGCACCAGCAGAGTTTCGATCGCATTGCAAGCTGCTGGGTACTGGGTTTTGCTGTCGATCGCAATCCGTAGGGCCTGGGCACAGTCGGCCTCGGTGTCGATGAACAAATGGCAGACCCCATCGGCATGGCCCAGCACGGGGATGCGGGTGTTGTCCTGAATGAACCGCACCAACTCATTGCTGCCCCGCGGGATGATCAGATCCACCAGGCCATCGAGACGCAGCAGCGCCAGGCTTTCCTGACGCGTGGTGAGAAGTGCCAGAGCATCGGCACTCACAACCGAGTCGGCCAATCCCTCTTTGAGGGCCACCATCACGGCCTGATTGGTGCGGTTGGCCTCACGCCCTCCTTTGAGAATCGCCCCATTCCCGGAGCGGATCGCCAAGGATGCGATCTGAATCACCGCATCAGGGCGGGCCTCAAAGATCACCCCAAGAACGCCGAGGGGGACGGTGATCCGCTCCAGCACAAGCCCTTCATCGAGCTCACGATGCAATTGTCTGGAACCGAGGGGATCCTGCAGGGCTGCCACTTGGCGCACACCTTCAATCGCCCCTGCCAACTTGTCCTGATCCAACTTCAGGCGCGCCACCAAAGCAGGCGCCAAGCCATCGGCGCCTGCCTGCTCCAGGTCGGCGGCATTCGCGGCCGCGATCTGCTGCCGATGCCGCTCCAATGCCGCGGCCATCGCCTCCAACGCTTGCTGCCGCTGTTGATCCGTGGTCTGGCCCAGATCGATGGCCGCACGCCGCACGCCAGTGGCCAGACGCAGGAGCTCAGCGGAGGGTTCGGGAACAGCCTGGCTGGTCATCGTCAGGTGGGGCATCTGGGCTGCATCATCCCGTTTCATGCGTCAGGCGATCCAGGGCAAGACGGGCCGCCCCCAAGCGACCGGCACTATTGCCGAGGGAACAGGCCTCGATCTGCAACCCCTCCCGACTGACGGCCTGCACCCGCGCCTCCACCTCGCGCCGCACAGCTGGGAGGAAATGAACTGCCGCTGCCGCCAGGCCACCACCCAGCAACACCTTCTGGGGGGTGAAGACATAAACCAAGGAACTCACGCCGATGCCAAGGGTGGTTCCGTAGCGGTCCCAGACCTCGCAGGCCTCGGGATCACCGGCGGCAGCCCGATGGGCCAGCTCTTTCGGTTCCCCATCCCATAGACGCCGCAAGGCCGCGATCGAAGCGAACTGCTCCAGGCTGCCGCGATTGCCGCTGTTGCAGGGCAATCCGCGGTAATCAATGCTGATCAGACCCGGCTCAGCGGCGGCACCGTTATGGCCTGTGAACAACTGACCCCCAAACATCACACCACCGCCAACACCGGTGCCAAGCGTGAGCAACACCACATCGGAGCAATCCTGGGCTGCACCTTTCCAGGCTTCACCCACAAGGGCACAGTTGCCGTCGTTGGCGAGGGTGACACGGCGCTGCAATCGCGGCTCCAGCCAATCCGCCAGAGGCACCTCCTGCCACCCCGGCAGGTTGATGCACACCCTGGCAATACGAGCCGCCGCATCCATCGGACCAGGCAGACCGATCCCCACCACTTCTGCCCTGCGGGCAGGGTCGAGCCGCTCGATCGCTTCGCAGATCGCCATGCACACAGCACCGGGCATGGCCGGCTGAGGCGTCGGGATCTGGTCTTCCGCCAGCAGCTCACCCTGGCGATCGAAGCGCGCCAGCTTGATCGCCGTGCCGCCGAGGTCAACCCCGATCACTTCGTCCGCTGAAGGCATGGTTAGAAGCGGAAAAACACCTGGAACTGGCTTTGCCAGGTGCCTTGATTGTCAACCGAACCCGAAATACTGAGGTTGTTATCGATCTGATACGACAACGTTCCCTGGGGCGGAATGTCATTGCGATTGGGTGCGGCCAACACCGAGAAATTGAATCGCTCACTGACATCAAGTCCGAGCTCCGTCACCAGGGCCAACTGAGGCGGCACCCGCCCAGAAACGCGCTCCTGCTCATCCTGAATCTCAGGACTGACGTAGGTGGGATAGAGGGCGAATTGCAACCGCTGACTGAAGGCATCGGTGAGGGTTCCGATCACGGGTGTGAGCAACGACTGGCCCAGCACGGCAGCCAGGGCGGTACCGCCGCCTGAATTGGACAGACCGGCCAGAGAGTTCCCCCCGATCAGCCCCTGCAATTGCGCCCTCGGCATCGGAGGAGAACTGCGTAGCACCAGGTTGTCGGCCAGACGGTCGGCGGGGCCTGACGCTTCGACCATCACCTTCACTAGCCGCAATTGGCCAGCTGCACCGAATGAGCCCGTGCCATTGCTGTCAAACACATTGGTCGACACTGCGTTGCTGGAACTCCCGAGGCTGACGCTGTCGGACACGCGACTGACCATCGCAACGTCGACATAAGGGATCAAGCCCATGGAAGGGGTGAACACCGCCACGTTGGTCACACGGGGGTCCAGTTGGAATGTGGTTGTGAAGAAGGAAATCCGCCCGGTCAACATCCGCACCACCCCCTGAAGCCGCAGGCTGGGGTCCAGGGCTCCATTCAGAGTCAACTGGCCCTGCGTGGTGAAGGCCGCGATCGGAGCGACAGTGACCGCGAGCTTGGGGCCGAACGTCACCCGCAAATTGTCAAATCCAAGGGCAGGGAACTGGGGGATCGCAGCTTTCAGCGAGCGGCTGGTGTCGGCTTCCACTTCAGGTCCCAACAGGACCAGCGGCTGTTCGAAATCCCATTGTTCTTCCAGCAGCGTGTTGAACGCCACGGGCCTGGTCGCCCCGGTGTTCGCACTGTCGGATGTGGTGCTTTTGCCCCGGGCAAACAATGCAGGAGCAGGGCGAATCTTGCCGTTGCTGATGTCAACCTTGCCAGCCAAGCGTGGCCGCACCAGGGCCCCGCCGACGGTGAGATCGGCCGTGACGGCGACATCAGCCATCGGCAAGCTGATGCGGCTCTGCTTGAGGGCCAGGTTGAGAGGTTCCACTTCCTGGGTGGGACGGAACAACCCGAGCCCGCCCTGGCCCTCCAAGCGTCCCTTCTTACCCACCCGGGCCTGCAGGGACTGCACTTCAAGGCGATTGAAATCGAACACCACAGAGGTGTTGAGATCACTGATCGTCTGGTTCTCAATCGCAAAACCACCTTTCTCCACCACCAGGAAGCCATTGGCCTGGGGCGCCTGAAGGGTGCCACTCAAAATCAACCGCAAGCGGGCATCCCCTCCAGTCCAGGCCACACGGTCATTGGTGAACCCCGTGAGAAAGCGCAGGCCATCCCCCTTGGTGAGCACCCGCACATCCAGGGCCCCGGAAGGCTCAAGAGGCACCTGACCCGTGAGCACAACCGGCTGAGCGGCAGCCTCATCCTTCAAGGCCAGATCCAACTGCAGGGCTTTCCCCTTCAGGGTGATCTGCCCCTTCTCGAGACGGAGGCGATGGGAGCCGATGCTGGCGTTCTCCAGCACCAGTTCCGTGGTCAGTTCAGGGCCACTCGCCTGCCCAAGCCGGTAGGTGCCTGAAAGCCCCAGCCCACCCTGCAGCGCAGGCGGCACCGGCACCACCAGTGCCAACAACGTGAAGGGCAGATGCTTGAGGGAAAACTCACCCTGGCCATCCCGTAACGGGCCGCTGAGCGTGGCCACAAACGGTTCGATCTGCAACGCGTGGTCAACGTCCTCGCCTTCGACCCACAGATGGCCGCGAGCCTTGAGATCGAGATTGAGATCGGCAAGGGAAGGACCACTGACCTTGATCTGAGCATCCATCTGACCGCGCAGATGTTCGGGATGGAAAGCCGCACGGGCGTGGTCTTGACGATCCCTGGCAGCGAGCTCCTCCTGGAGTTGGCGTAGGGCCTTCAGTTGGCCATCGATCGCCCCCCCAAAAGTGTCCACCAGCAACGTGCCGAGATCGGCTGCATGACCATTGGCATCCGGGCTATCGCGGTTGAGTTCGGACAGGCTCAGCAGTCCGCGGGTCAACCAACGGGCACTGAGACCCTGGGCATCCAGATCCGCCTCGAGACCACCGCCCACAAGACCGTCGGCCTCCAGCAGCACCAGGCCACCTTCCGTTTCCGGTGGAAGCAATTCCCCGGTCAGTTGGTAACCACGATTGCGGTAGGTGCCCTCCAAACGGGCTTGGCGCAACTGAAGGCCCAGCAAACCGGGTTGATCAAGGGTGATGGACCCAGCCATCTCCAGGGGCTGAAGCCCAAGAGTGCCCTCTCCGGAGAGACGTCCATAAAGACCTTCAAAGCGTCCTTTCGGGGGCAGCGCCAACTCCAGACCATCCAAGGGCAGCCCTTGAGCACGCCAGCGGTACGACGCCGGAGAACCCGCCAGCGTTAATTCGCCCCGCTGGCGCCGAAGAGTGACGCCCGTGGGAAGCCAATTGCGTCCCAGGTTGGCCTGCAACGAACCACCAATCGGCCCACTCCCCGAAGCCATGCGCAATTGACCGCCGCCGCCGGCAAGCCCCTCAAACCGACCAC
Source organism: Salipiger bermudensis (assembly GCA_964225855.1). Taxonomy (GTDB): domain Bacteria; phylum Cyanobacteriota; class Cyanobacteriia; order PCC-6307; family Cyanobiaceae; genus Synechococcus_C. The sequence goes on from CAXQPR010000039.1 coordinate 24,191, forward strand.
TCCAGGTCTCCACCAACTGCAAGGTGCCGGCACGCGGGTTCGACAACTGCAGATCCAAATTCGGTTGCAGGGCATTCAGCGGCCCTTTCAAGGCACCGAAAGCCGAAAGACGACCGCCCATGGTGGTGCCCACAAGCGGACCAAGCCGCGCCAGGGGAAAAGCCCGCAGCTCCACAGCGGCGTCCAGATCACCGATTTGTGAGCGACCAGCGTTCCAGCGCAGGGGCACAGCAGCCTTGGCCTCCAGCTCTGCACTGCTGAAGCGCCGGAGCCGAGCGATTCCCTCCGCTGCGGTCCAATCGGCCTTCAGTGACCAGTCCTGGAGCAAGGGGTTGGCCTGTTGCGACAGCGCGAGGCTGAGTTCAGGGCTCAGGGTCGCTCCCCGTAGCTGGAAGCTGCCGCGCACCGGTGCGCGCTGTCCGAGCAAGTCAGGCACCAGAGGGAGCCGACTCCAGGCAGGGCCGGCGAGCTCGAGTCGCTCGGAGTTGACCTCGAGCTCCGGATAGACAGCTCCCTTCGCCTGAAACCTCAAACCGGGAGCATTGAGGTCCAGTCGATCGAGTTGGGCACGAACCGCCTGCGGGTTGCGCCAATCGCCGGTGAGAAGCAACCGGAGTTGCACAGGAGCCTCAATCGGCACGCCATCCGGCAAACGCCAACGGCCATCCACGGCAAAACGGGGTTGTCGCCAGGGCCCTTGCAGGGATGCCCGAAGCTCTCGCTCTTGCCCGGGTTCGTGCAATTTGAGACGAAGATCAAACGTGCGATTGAGCGCAACATCTCCAGCGAGGGTGGCCCGATAGGGGCCATAGCTCCAGGCACTGGGAGAAATCTGCAGACGATCGCTTTTGCAGCTCATCTGCAACTGAGGGCTCTGCAGCGGCCCCTGTGTGCCGTCTGCCTGGAGCGTGAAATTCACCAGGGAGAGGCCACCAGCACAGCGGGCCTGGCCCGACTTCCACCCCAAGCGCAGATCGCCGCCGAGTTGACCGTCGAGAGACAACGTGTTTGCTGTCGGGATCAGCCCCTGAAGGGATCGCAGCCTCAGCTTCTCGATCCTGGCCTGGACATCCACCTCGGGCTTCCGCCAGCCACCTTTCAGACGCAATCCCAGCCGGCCCTGCTCAGGCAAGACGACTTGAAACGCCCCATCACCCCAGGACTGATCGAGGTGAACTGCCGCCTGACCCGCCACACGGATCTGAAGGTCAGCGGGTTCGATTCGAACTTGAGCAGGATCGATTAGCCGGATCGCGAGATCCAACTTCGGAGGGGGCTGATCGCCAGCGATCCCTGGAATCCAATACGACCCCTGTGGATTACGCCGCAAGTTGAGACGCGCGCCTTGGAGGCGAATGACAGCCACCGGCTTCCAACGCCGCAGGCTGGCGAGGGGATCGAACGCAATCCCGACGGACTGCACGGATGCCGTGGAAGCATCGCTGGGGCCAGGCTCCACAGTGATCGGACCCAGCGCAATGCCCCAGAAGCGCAGCCCCCGGTACTCACCGATCCGCAGGGGATGGCCAAGTGGCTTTGAGAGCTGACGTTCAAGCTGCGGACGCATCTGATCCACCAGCGCTGCAGCCAGACGATCGAGAGCAAACCAAGCCCCACCACCAACAAGGGCAACAGAGATTCCACCTCCCAAAAGCCGCCGAGGGAGGGTCTTTGGTGATGACCCACTGCCCATCGGCCGCGTCAGTCCTGGCTGAGGTCAGCGCAATATAAGGAGCACTTCCGCGAATCACCAGCCCATGAATCTGCCCCAGCTAGTTCAAAGTTCCGCAGGATGGCTGGCATGGAGCGGACTTGGCTTCGCCATTCTCACGGCCATCGCCTTTGCAGTTCGCTGGGGCTTGCGCTTCCGCCTGGTGGGCGTGACCAGCTTCACGCTGCTGCTGGCAGTGAGCAGCTGGGCCTTCACTGTCAGCTACACCCCTCCCGTCGTGATTGAGGGAGCCGTGCGAGCCCCGGTGGTGTTTGACAACGGCAATGACTTGGTGATCGCCCAGGCACCAGCGGAGATGGCAGACGCGGCGATCATTCCGACCCTGGAGCAACTGGCAGCCAACCTGCGCTCGGGCGGCCGCAGCAGCCAGGTGGTCACGATCCGTCTCCGTCAGGTGCGCTCGGCCGGCGAAGGGGTCAGCGAGCCAGTCATTTTGGGTCAGAAAGAGGTGAGCAATTCGAGCGTTCCCACCGGTCTGCAGGGATGAGCAGCGCTGCGCCGCTGCGGGATCTACCCCAGAGTTTTCGGGATGAACAGCGGGCCCTGGAGGCCGCTGGGATCGCCACCTGGGGGGCTTTGTTATCCCTGAGCGACCAACAGCTGAGCCAGTTGTCGCGCAGCGGACGGGCCAGTGCCCGCAATTTCAAACGTCTGCGAGGCATGGCGGCTCTTGTCTGCCACCTGGAGCTGGCGCCCGCGGATGCAGCCCTGTTGATGCATGCCGGCATCGCCACCGTTTCAGCCCTCGCAGCAGCCTCTCCCCAAGACGTTGTCACCCGCACAGGACGGCTGGAACGGCAATTGCGCAGCGGCCGACCAGCTGTTGTCGACCTCGCTGTGGCCCGGCGCTGGATCCTGGCCGCCCAGGCATGGCAACCGAGGAACTGACCCTTCCCTGCTGCCATCACCGGGATCGCCGATCTCAAATGAAGTGAGATAACCGGGAGGGAGCATGCGAAATCTGATCTTGTTGCTGCCGATGGTCGGCCTGATGGCTGCATCGACATCCGCGTTTGCTCAGTCGTCCTCGACGCTTCTGGAGGGAGTCAAAAACAACCCTGGGCAAGCCCGGGCGATGTGCAGAACATTCCGCCAGCTGAACGCAGAAGGGCAATCAGCCCTCTCTGAAGCGTCCATTCGTGCCCTTGCGAAGCAACGGGGATTGAGTCACAAAGACTCCGAAATTCTGGCGACCTATGTGATCGGTCTTCATTGCACGGATGTCAGCTGATCCTCCAAACGAAGATCCAGCCCCCTCAACCAACGATCACAGGGATCTCAGCTTGACCCTCCCGGATGGGGTCGAGCTGATTTCCCGCATCTGGACACCCAAGCACCAGAACGGCCCCTGGCCTGCGCTGCTGATGCGTCAGCCCTATGGGCGCGCCATCGCCTCCACCGTCACCTATGCCCACCCCCGCTGGTGGGCCGATCAGGGGTTTCTCGTGGTGGTGCAGGACGTGCGCGGTCAGGGGGAATCCGGAGGCCGGTTCAGCGGCTTCAGTCAGGAAGCAGCCGACAGCGATGCCACCTTGGCCTGGGTGCGCGACCTGCCGGAATGCAACGGCCGCGTCGGTGTTTACGGCTTCTCCTATCAGGGCTTCACGCAGTTAATGGCCCAACCGGGCAGCGCCCCCCCGGACTGCCTCGCTCCCGCGATGACGGGGCTGGATGAGCGGGAGCACTGGAGCTGCGAAGGCGGAGCCCACTGGTGGCACCTCGGGCTGGGGTGGGGGTTGCAGCTGGCGGCACTGCAAGCACAACGCAGGAATGACGAGCAAGCCTGGGAGGAGATCCGCCGCTGCCTGGAAGACAACCGCCACTGCCGCGACGGCCTGGCCCTTCTGCGCCGCTATGACGCTGACGGCATGGCCTGTCGATGGCTTGATCAATCCCCAGCCGATGCCAACGCCTGGATCACACATCAACCACCGGACGCTTGGATGCGGCAACCCATGCTGCTGATCGGTGGCTGGTGGGACCCCCACCTGCGGGGCGTACTGGATCTGCACCAGCGCAGCTTGGCTGCAGGCGGGAACCCCGAGCTGCACATCGGCCCCGCCACCCATCTGCAGTGGTGGCCCGAAGCCCAACAGCTGCACCTGGACTTTTTTCGGCGCCATCTCTGCGATGCCCCTCTCGATGGTGCCCTGGCCGCAGAGCCAGCCAATGCCAGGGCGATGCACGTCTGGGACCAATGCACCCATCACTGGAATGCCATCAGGCTGGGCGATGCCAGCGGTGGGAACTGGCGCCTCAGCGGCAGTTCCCTGACCTGCCATGACATGAACCACGGACGACTGTTCGCGACCGCATCAGGAGAGAAACCTGCTGTGCAGGCGGATGGTGACGCCGTGGTGATCGTTCATGACCCCTGGAGAGCCACGCCCGCCATCGGTGGCCATCTCAGCCCGAATCCAGGCCCCTGTGATCGTGCGTCTGTCGACGCGCGGACTGATGTGGCCACCTTCACCTCAGGCCCCCTGAAGCAGCCCCTGCAATTGCGAGGACGCCCTGTTCTCTCGCTGCCGGTGTCTGCCGATCAACCAGGTTTCGACCTCTGCATCGCCCTGGCCGTCTGTCCATCAGGGAGCGGAGAAAGCCGCCAACTCAGCACCGGTGTGCTGCGTGTGATCGGCGACCAGGCCTTGGCTGAGACAACTCATCGCGTCGAGCTTCAGGGTCTGGAAGCCTGTCTGCAACCCGGGGACCGGCTGCGCCTCTCGATTGCAGGGGCCTGCTGGCCAGCCATCGCTGTGAACCCCGGCACGGGCTCAGCCACCTGTGGCCCACCGAATCTGGATTGCCGCGTGATCAGCATCAGTTTTCAGCCCTCGGCAGCTGAATTAACGATTGTTCCCCTGATCGATCACCCGGAACGCTGAACCTCCGGCAAACTGACGCCAACTCTGCGTCGTCTTCACGCTGTGAACACCACTGCCTGCGTTCTTGCCCTCGCGCTCTGCGGCCCGATCGCCTCCGTGATGCCGTCGGCAAAAGGCCAGGCCACGACCCTGGAGCAGGTGGACGCAAAACCCATGACCTTGGCTCAGGCCGCCGTTGCTCCCAGCACCTCGCTCACAGCAGCGCAGGCCACCAAGGCAGCCCAACAACTCCTCGATGCCCTACAAGCCAAGGATGCTGCGGGACTGTATGCCGGTCTCTCAGCCCCCCTGCGCGGCACCAGCAGTGAAGCAGCAGTTCAAAACCGATTGAACCGAGGGCCAAAGCTCAGCGGCTATCGAATCAACACCATCTCCCGCGGGATCGACGACACCACCGTGGAAGCTGTCGCCATCCTCAATGGCGGCAAAAAAGAAGCCCCGCTGCTGCTGGTGCTGGATGACGCAGGCAAGCTGGTGGCGTGGAAATGGATCGGCACGACCCTGCCGATCGAGCAGAGCGCCATCAATTTCGTGAAAGATCTCGATGCCGAGCGCTGGGTCGACGCTCGCTACTACCTCGACCTCGAGTTTCAGAAGGAGATCGCCCCTCAGGACCTCAAGCGCAAGTGGAGCAAACTCGCCCGCACCCTGGGGGGAGTGAAGGAGATCAAGAGCGCTCTCGTGGCAAGCCAGGGCGGCGATCAGCAACTCGTGCTGGTGACCATCCAATTCGGCAAGGTGACCGACAACCTGTTCGTGATCTTCAACCGCGATGGGCGGATCATCAACGTGGATTTCTCCGCCGATCTGGTCTGATCGCCTAATTGGTCGAGATGGACAGCGGGAAGCCGGGTTTTTCCGCTTAAGCTCCCGCCCAACACTGCCGTTGGGTCATGGTTGCTGCAGTCCTCGACTGGATGATTGAGGATGGTCGGCGTCTGGCCGAATGTCGCCACGACCATCCTTTTTCAATTCTCGGCCCTCAGCCCACTGACAGTGGCTGGACGGTGCGAGCTTGGATGCCCGAAGCCGACCGGGTGGACTTGGTCGTCAATGGGGAGGTGATCGCCACCCAGACGCCAAATCACCCCTGGGTGTTTGAGGCTGAGCTGACCCAGGACCCAGGCCAGAGTTATCGCCTGCAGGTCAGCCGTGGGGGCATCAACCACGAGCAACACGATCCCTGGGCCTTCCGGGATGAATGGATGGGCGAAATGGATCGCCATCTGTTCGCCCAGGGCAATCACCACCACATCTGGCGCAAGATGGGCGCCCACCTCACCACCATTGCCGGTGTGGAGGGTGTGATGTTCTGCCTTTGGGCTCCCCACGCCCGCAGCGTCAGCGTGATCGGGGATCTCAACTCCTGGGACGGCCGCAATCACCCCATGCAGCAACGCACGGGCGGCATCTGGGAACTGTTCATTCCTGGGATGCAGGAAGGCGCGCTCTACAAATACGAAATCCGCACCCAAGAGGGGCACTGCTATCAGAAAGCCGATCCCTACGGCTTCCGCCATGAAGTGCGTCCCGACACCAGCTCCTTGGTGTCCCGACTCGACAACTTCAGCTGGAGCGATAGCGCCTGGATGTCGGCGCGCGACAGCAGCAACGCCCTGGATCAGCCCATCTCCGTCTACGAGATGCATCTGGGCAGCTGGATCCATGCCGCAGCGGATCAACCCTTCATCGAAGCCGACGGCACCCCCCGTGCTCCCGTTCCGGCCGCCGATCTCAAACCCGGCGCCCGTCTGCTCACCTACTCCGAACTGGCTGATCGGGTGATCCCCTACGTGAAAGCACGAGGATTCACTCACATCGAACTGATGCCGATCACAGAGCATCCGTTTGATGGCTCCTGGGGCTATCAGGTGACGGGTTGGTACGCCCCCACCAGCCGTTTCGGCAGCCCGGATGAGTTCCGCGCCTTTGTGGATCGATGCCATGCCGAAGGGATCGGCGTGATCATCGACTGGGTTCCAGGCCACTTCCCAAAGGACAGCCACGGCCTGGCCTTCTTCGATGGAACCCACCTCTACGAGCATGCCGATCCCCGCATCGGCGAGCACAAGGAGTGGGGAACGCTGATCTTCAACTACAGCCGCAACGAAGTGCGCAACTTCCTTGTGGCCAACCTCGTGTTCTGGTTCGAACAATTCCACATCGACGGAATCCGCGTGGATGCGGTGGCATCAATGCTGTACCGCGACTACCTACGGCCCGACGGTGAATGGCTCCCGAACGAACACGGCGGCCGGGAAAACACCGAAGCGGTGCGCTTTCTCCAACAGGCCAACCACGTTCTGTTCCAGCACTACCCCGGTGCGCTCTCGATCGCAGAGGAATCCACCACCTGGCCGATGGTGACCCAGCCCACCGACATCGGAGGACTCGGGTTCAACCTGAAATGGAACATGGGCTGGATGCACGACATGCTCGATTACTTCGAGCTGGATCCCTGGTTCCGCCAGTTCCACCAGAACAACATCACCTTTTCGATCTGGTACACGTACACCGAGAACTTCATGCTGGCTTTGAGCCACGATGAAGTGGTGCACGGCAAGAGCCATCTCCTCCACAAGATGCCGGGAGACGATTGGCAGAAATACGCCAACACCCGGGCTCTCCTCGCCTACATGTGGACCCATCCCGGGAAGAAGACCATCTTCATGGGGATGGAATTCGGCCAACGAGCCGAGTGGAATGTCTGGGGAGATCTGCAATGGGATCTCCTCCAATACGAACCTCACCAAGGGGTCCAGCGCCTGGTGGACGACCTCAATGTCCTCTACAAGGCCGAACCAGCCCTATGGCGCGATGACTTTGATCAATACGGATTCCAATGGATCGACTGCAATGACAACCGCCACTCGGTGATCAGCTTCATGCGGCGTGAGAGCACCAGCGGCACCTGGCTGGTGGTTGTGGCCAACTTCACCCCCCAAAGCCATGCCCATTACCGCGTTGGTGTGCCCCTGGCCGGTTTCTATTCAGAGTTGTTCAACACCGATGCCGCCCGTTATGGCGGAAGCAACCTGGGCAACATGGGCGGCAAGCACTCCGAGGAGTGGGGGATTCATGGCTACGACAACTCCCTCGATCTCTGCCTGCCGCCCCTCAGCGTGATGGTGTTCAAGCACGATCCAAAACGCAGTATCGAGGCAAATGAAGCAGTGAGCGCCGGTTCAGACCAAGGCTTGTGAAGAACCCGTTGCCTTCAGGGGGAGATCGGTCTAAGCACCTGGTTCTCTCAGTTAGGTTGCCGGCTTGATCTCCACTTCCTGATGAGCGACTCCCTGCCCCTGCTGCTGCGTGCTGCCCGCGGAGAGGCTGTCGAGCGTCCCCCGGTGTGGATGATGCGCCAGGCCGGCCGGTACATGAAGATCTACCGGGACCTGCGCGACAAGTACCCCAGCTTCCGCGAGCGCTCCGAGAACCCTGATCTCTCTTATGAGATCTCGATGCAGCCCTTCAACGCCTTCAAACCCGATGGCGTGATCCTGTTCTCCGACATCCTCACTCCCCTTCCCGGCATGGGGATCGATTTCGACATCATCGAGAGCAAGGGTCCCCAGATTGGCGATCCGATCCGCAGCATGGCCCAAGTGGATGCTCTGCGTCCTCTCAACCCCGCTGAGTCGATGCCCTTCGTGGGTGAAGTGCTGGGTCGACTGCGCCAGAGCGTTGGCAATGAGGCCGCCGTTCTGGGCTTCGTGGGTGCTCCCTGGACTCTGGCCGCCTACGTCGTCGAAGGCAAAAGCAGCAAGAACTACGCGGTGATCAAGGCCATGGCCTTCCGCGAACCAGACATCCTGCACAAACTGCTCGATCACTTCGCTGAGTCGATCGCCAACTACCTGCGTTACCAGATCGATTCCGGTGCCCAGGTGGTGCAGATGTTCGACTCCTGGGCGGGTCAGCTCAGCCCTGCCGACTACGACACCTTTGCGGCGCCTTATCAGAAGAAAGTGGTGGACCTGGTCAAGCAGACCCATCCCGACACCCCGTTCATCCTCTACATCTCAGGCAGTGCCGGGGTGATCGAGCGCATGGCCAACACCGGTGTCGACATCGTGTCCCTCGACTGGACCGTGGACATGGCCGAGGCTCTGGCTCGCCTGCCCGAGCACATCGGCGTTCAGGGCAATGTCGATCCCGGCCTGCTGTTCGGTTCCCCCGAAGCGATTGAAGCCCGCATCGATGATTGTGTGCGTAAGGCCCGCGGCCGCAAGCACATCCTCAACCTGGGCCACGGCATCCTGCCTGGCACCCCCGAGGAGAATGGTGCAGCCTTCTTCCGCTCTGGCAAGAGCGTGATGGATCGCCTCGGCGCCCTCGCCTGAGCCCCACTCCCACCGGCCTAACCCTTGACCAACACACCCGCTCGGATCCTGATCACCGGAGCCAGCGGCTGCGTTGGTCAATACACCGCATCCTGGTTGCTGGAGCATTCCGACGCCGAGCTCCTGCTCTGGCTGAGGGATCCCAGCAAGCTCTCAGCCGTCTCGGCGGATCATCCGAGAGTGCATCTTTTGGTCGGGGATTTACGCGACAGCGACCGTTTTGCCACCGAACTGGCCACGGTGAATCGGGTCATCCACACGGCTACCGCCTGGGGGGACCCTGAACGGGCGCAACAGGTGAATGTGGTGGCCGTGAAGCGAATGCTCAGCCTGCTCGACCCGAGCAAACTGCAACAGGTGGTGTATTTCTCCACCGCCAGCATTCTCGATCGGCATCTGCAACCGCTGCCGGAAGCCCTGGCCTACGGCACGGAATACATTCAAACCAAGGCGCAATGCCTTCAAGAGCTGGAACGCCACCCGCTGGCCGAGCGGATTGTGGCCGTGTTCCCCACCCTGGTGTTCGGCGGAAGGGTCGATGGCACCAGCAGCTTCCCCACCAGTTATCTCACCGAAGGACTGGCCGAAGCGAGCAAATGGCTCTGGCTGGCCCGCTTCCTGCGGGCTGATGCCAGCTTCCACTTCATCCATGCCGCAGACATCGCAGCGATCTGCGGTGCCCTGGCCACCCGCCCCCACGTGCTGAACCGCACGCCCGGTCAGGGGGCGATTCGCCGCATCGTGATGGGCCAGAAAGCGATCAGCGTTAATGAAGCGGTGGCCACCCTTTGCCGTTGGCGCGGCGTGGCACGCACGCCCGGAATTCCGCTTTGGGCCTGGTTGATCGAAGGGCTGATCCGGATTCTTCCCATCGAGGTCAATGCCTGGGATCGTTTCAGCATCCGCCAGCGGCATTTCATCCATGATCCGGTGACCCAACCTGAAGCCTTCGGACTGACCAGCCATGGCCCCAACCTTGAAGCTGTGCTTCAAGACTCCGGACTTCCCTGCCGAGGCAAGGCCTGATTGGCGTTAAAGTGTCCCGCAGTGTCAATGACGTGATGATCAATCGTCTGCGCTCCCTTTTCTCAGCCTGCATCGCCCTCGCCCTGGTGATCGGCCTTGGCGTGGCTTCCGCCAACGCCGCCACCGTTGAAGTCAAGCTCGGCTCCGATTCCGGCATGCTGGCCTTCGAGCCCAGCACCGTGAACATCAAAGCTGGCGACACCATCAAGTTCGTCAACAACAAGATGGCTCCCCACAACGCCGTCTTCGATGGCCACGATGAGCTCAGCCACTCCGACCTCGCTTTCGCTCCCGGTGAATCCTGGGAAGAGACCTTCTCAACCGCTGGCACCTACGACTTCTACTGCGAGCCCCACCGTGGCGCTGGCATGGTTGGCAAGGTGATCGTCGAGTGATCGACTGAATCATTCATCAATAAGCAATCTTCACCAGGTGGTCTCCGGATCACCTGGTTTTTTTTGTCTGAACAGCCATCCGTTTCAGAAGCGCGATCCGCCCCTTCACATCGGATTCAGTCTGGATAGGGTGTGGCCCACAAGGCCGAGTCAAGCAGCCATGCCGCGACCAGAACGGATCCTTCCTTTGGTACTCGTGCTGGTGATCGGGCTCATCGGCGCGCTGCCAGCGACTGCATCTCTGGCCAGCCCCGATCCCGGCAATGGAAGCCAGATCTTTTCAACCAACTGCGCGGCTTGCCATATGGGTGGCGGCAATGTAATCCGGGCGAGCCGCACCTTGAGCCAGGCCGATCTTCAGGCCCATCTCGATTCCTACAGCCAGGATCACCTGGAAGCGATCGAGCATCAGATCGAAGCTGGGAAAAATGCCATGCCCCCTTACCAAGGCAAACTCAGCGACGATGACATTGCTGATGTCGCGGCCTATGTGGAAGAGCAGGCCGAGCGGGGTTGGCAGCGATGAGCCGCCAGGGCTTCAAGGATTTTGTCCATGCTCTGGAACACAGTTCCTCCCTGCGGCGCCAACTCCACCAGCTGGCATCGATCGATGCTGTCGTGAGTTTGGCCAGAGATAACGGTTTTGCCGTGAGCGAATCAGATTTTCAGGATGACGCCCGTTGCGACCAGATCGAGCGCTGGTTTGCCAACAGCTGGATTTCCTGATCCATCCCATCGCCATCAATCAGAGCTTTGATCTGCGGACGGTCTCTGGCCAGCACAGGCCAAGCATCCGCCATTGATGCGATACGGCGCCAGGTGGTCTCTGAGGCAGCGGGTGCCACGAAAAAACAACACCTGCCCTTGTTCACGGGCGTGGGCATCGGTGAGTGGCAGTTTCAACCAACTATCGGGAACCTTGCCCTTCAGATCGGCACGGCGTTGCTCTGCATCCCTCCGGCGCTGCCGTTCCTCACGGTCGTTCTTCGCACAGACCGCTTCCACCTGAAGCTCCTTAGAGCAGTCCAGACACGCTGTGACCACTGGCTTCTTCCTAGCTGTGTTGTGGGAGAGCTTGTCCCCGGGAACCTCCCGCTCCCGTCCACAGCTGCAGCGACACCACCAAAAGGCATTGCCGCTTTTCGTTCGTCGATCCGACAGCCGCACCACCGTCAGCTGGCCGTAGACCTCGCCGACACGGTTGCGGGGCTTCGATGGCATTGAGGTGGCGGCTGCTCACCCACACAGTCGCATGACTCTTGGGCAGTGCAGTCGACGACAAGGCCCACCCGTGAAGACACAGACTTGTGCTTTCGCCGCCTTCGAGATGGCTGTGGTGACCCTGCTGAGTGACTTCGTGGATGGCACCTGCATGGCGCTAAGCGAAGACACCGATGCCAAAGATCTCAACGCCTACATGACCCAGTCGCCTGGACAGCTCTGGGCAGGCGTGCAACAGCGGCGGCGGGCCCGGGGGCTGACGCGGGAACGCCGTGGTCCAGGCACTCTCTACTACGCCAGCAACGACGCAGACCATGCCCTGGTGACGGCCTATCTGCAGAGCGAAACGGGGTCTGAGCAAGAGCGCCAATGCCTTGACGCCCTGCGCACTGCAGGGGTTGAGATGGCCCCCCATGTGGGTGAAGCCGCTGAACGGGAGGCACTGCTCAAGGGACAGCACAGAAATCTCACCCGCCAAGCCCAGGCCAAGGGCTTCGGCTGAGGAGCAGATGCTGGATCATGGAGCGATGAGCGACGACACATCCCAGACGCATCCCCTCTACGCCACCGACCGCGAGGTGGTGGATTCCCTGCTTGGTCATCAAGGGGAACCAGGTCCTGACCAGCTGACCCATGCCGCCCGGTTGCTGATGCGCTACGACGGCTTCCCAGGATCCCCTGACATCCAAACCGACCTGGAGCGGGCCATCAAAGGCTGGGGGCTGGAGCGGGAAACTCTCAACACCAGATGCCGAGAGATCTGGGCTTCCGGCTGGCGACCGGGGCAGGATGCCGGCGACTCCGTTGGCTCGGGTGCCGACGTGGAGGACACGGGCAGCTGATCAGTGGAAGTTGCCCCAGGTCGGGGCTCCTTCAGACCGGTTTAGGAGAATGCCCTTTCTGCTGATGCGCTTTTTTCAGGAGGGGCTCCGAGGAGGGTTGGGTGATCAGCCGCATCCCTGATTTGACGAAGTCCTTGCCCAGATCAGTCGGTTTGATGCCCATGGGAATCCCTCGCAACTGCCTTTGTCTTAGCTCCGGTTGCTCCAGACCGAACGAAACTCCTGATCAGCGCCTGCAGGCTTCCAGCACAGCCAAATAGAGGTTTTCATCAACCTCCCGGATGTCGTACTCCGTCGGCATCGCCTTGTGATGGTGTTCATGCACCACCGTCCAGCACATGCGTTCGAGATCGGAAGGGGAAGGGCCGTAAAGCTCGGCCACACGATCCACAAGGGACTGCACCAGTGCTGCATCCACTGAGATTTCGTCCGCCATGCCAAGGAATCCGGTCGGCTGACCCTACCGATTCAGGCCGGTTACCCGCAGGCTGGCGTACAGACCGAACGATGGGGATCGGTTCTCCCCTCCACGGACCAGGTCAATCGGCATACGGTTTGGTCAACCGAGCGAAGACAACCATGCAACCAACAGCAGAGCTGTTTACCGAAAAAGCCTGGGGCGCAATCGTGGCCGCCCAGCAGCTGGCCCAAAGCCATCGCCATCAACAACTGGAAAGCGAGCACCTGTTCCTCGCCCTGTTGGAGCAAAACGGTCTTGCCGGACGCATTCTCGAGAAAGCCGGTGTTTCGCCACCCGAGCTCCAAGCCGTTGTGGAGCAGCACCTGCGCCAACAACCCGCGCTTCAGAACCGCCCTGAGTCGGTGTATCTGGGCAAAGGCCTCAGTGATCTGCTCGACCGCGCTGATGCCCTCAAGCAGGGCTACGGCGACAGCTTCATTGCCATTGAGCACCTCGTGCTCGCCCTGGCCGACGATCCCCGTTGCGGAAAGCGCCTGCTCAATCAGGTGGGTGCTGATGCAACATCCCTGAAAACCGCCATTGATGCCGTGCGCGGCAGCCAGACCGTGACTGACCAAAACCCTGAGGGCACCTACGAATCCCTGGAGAAATACGGCCGCGATCTCACCGCCGCCGCCCGCGACGGCAAACTCGACCCGGTGATCGGCCGCGACGAGGAAATCCGGCGCACGATTCAGATCCTCAGCCGCCGCACCAAAAACAATCCGGTGCTGATCGGTGAACCCGGGGTTGGTAAAACCGCAATCGTGGAAGGTCTGGCTCAGAGGATCGTCAACGGCGACGTTCCCCAGGCGTTGCAGAACCGACAGCTCATCGCCCTCGACATGGGCTCACTGATCGCCGGTGCCAAATATCGGGGCGAATTCGAAGAACGGCTCAAGGCCGTGCTGAAGGAGGTGACCTCCTCTGAAGGCCGGATTGTGCTGTTCATCGACGAGATCCACACCGTGGTGGGCGCTGGTGCCACCGGTGGTGCCATGGATGCCAGCAACCTGCTCAAACCAATGCTGGCCCGGGGAGAACTGCGCTGCATCGGCGCCACCACCCTGGATGAGCACCGCCAACACATCGAAAAAGACCCTGCCTTGGAGCGTCGCTTCCAGCAGGTGCTGGTGGATCAACCCACCGTGGAAGACACCATTTCAATTCTGCGCGGCCTGAAGGAGCGCTACGAAGTGCACCACGGCGTGCGCATCGCCGACAGCGCCCTGGTGGCTGCCGCTGTGCTGAGCACGCGCTACATCGCCGATCGTTTCCTGCCCGACAAAGCGATTGACCTGGTCGATGAATCCGCTGCCCGGCTGAAGATGGAGATCACCTCCAAACCGGAGGAGATCGATGAGATCGACCGCAAGATTCTCCAACTGGAGATGGAAAAGCTCTCCCTCGGCCGCGAATCGGATGCCGCCAGCCAGGAGCGTCTCGAGCGCCTTGAGCGCGAACTCGCGGATCTCTCCGAACAGCAGAGCACCCTCAACGCCCAATGGCAGCAGGAGAAAGGCGCCATCGATGAACTCTCCAACCTCAAGGAAGAGATCGAACGGGTGCAACTGCAGGTGGAGCAGGCGAAACGCAGCTACGACCTCAACAAGGCAGCCGAATTGGAATACGGCACCCTGGCCGGGCTCCAGAAGCAGCTTGCCGATCAGGAGGCAGCGCTTGCGGCAGCAAACGAGGGCGGGCAGGACAAATCCCTGTTAAGGGAGGAAGTCACGGAAGACGACATCGCCGAAGTGATCGCCAAGTGGACGGGCATCCCCGTGGCCAAATTGGTGCAATCGGAGATGGAGAAGCTGCTCAGTCTCGAGAGTCAGCTGCATGAGCGGGTGGTGGGTCAGCAGCAAGCCGTGACCGCTGTAGCCGATGCGATCCAGCGTTCACGCGCCGGCCTCAGTGACCCCAACCGGCCGATCGCCAGCTTTCTGTTCCTCGGCCCCACAGGCGTGGGCAAAACCGAACTCTCCAAAGCCCTTGCGGCCCAGCTGTTCGACAGCGACGACGCCATGGTGCGCATCGACATGTCGGAATACATGGAGAAGCACAGCGTCAGCCGTTTGATCGGTGCCCCTCCGGGCTACGTGGGCTACGAAGCCGGCGGGCAGCTGACCGAATCCGTGCGGCGTCGCCCCTACGCGGTGATCCTGTTCGACGAGGTGGAGAAAGCTCACCCGGATGTGTTCAACGTGATGCTGCAGATCCTCGATGACGGGCGCGTCACGGATGGGCAGGGGCGCACGGTGGATTTCACCAATGCGGTGCTGATTCTCACCAGCAACATCGGCAGCCAGTCGATCCTCGATCTGGGCGGCGACGACAGCCAGCACAGCGAAATGGAGCGGCGAGTGAATGAGGCGCTCCGGGCCCATTTCCGGCCCGAATTCCTCAACCGCCTGGATGACCAGATCATCTTCCACAGCCTGCGGCGCGAGGAGTTGCGCCAGATCGTGAGCCTGCAGGTGGAACGGCTCCGCCAGCGCCTCAGCGATCGCAAGCTCAGCCTCACCATCAGCGAGGGGGCGACCGATTGGCTGGCCAACGCGGGCTACGACCCTGTGTATGGCGCACGGCCGCTGAAGCGAGCGATTCAGCGCGAACTGGAGACGCCAATTGCCAAGGCCATCCTTGGTGGTCGCTACAGCGAAGGAGCCACCGTTGCAGTGGATGCCATCGACATCGCCAGTGATGCCGGCAGCACTGATGGCGATGGGCAAAGGCAACTGGTGCTGCGTTGATCAGGCCGCCAGGGTGTTGAACCAATCCGGCAATGCTTCGAAGCAGGCGCCATTGGCCCGGTTTTCCCGGGCCTCCACTTTCCAGCAGCAGCTGCGACCTCCATCCCTCTCCTGCAGAAGGGCATTGGTCCAGGTCCACACCAACTGGGCAGTGGATTCCATACCCACGTTGTGCATCACCCGCAGATCCAGAGCACCCAACCCATGGAGCCGCTGCCACTCTGCGAGCAGCGGGTCGTCGGCATTGACCAGAAAAGTGTGATCAAACTGATCACGCAACTGCTGCTCCAGTGGGCGCAGGCTGGAGAAATCCACCACGAAACCACAGGGATCCAAGGCGTTCGCTGCAAACCACATCGTGAAGCTGCGGCTGTAGCCGTGAACAAACCGGCAGTGACCGGGATGCTGCCACTGGCGATGACAGCAGGGATACCCCTCGAACTGCTTGCTGCAGGTGAAAACAGGTAATGCGTCGACTCGCCTGTAAGGGGCAGGAGTCTGATTTCGGTTCACGTTTGATCTAGCGCAGGTCCTTGCGCAAATCCCTTGCCCCCACCATGGCACTTCAGATCGATGCAATGCCGCAACAGGTCAGGGTGCGGCTGAACTCAGCTGACGCCAAAAAAGACAGTGGGGAGACAGTGCTCTTCTGATCGATTAGCGGATCAATTGACAGAACGACAAAGGCGCCAGTCCACTCAGCCCACCCCCCGCGCGCCGGTTTGCAGAACGGGGGTCGGCATTGCGGGAGGATCGAGGCATGAGATCTGCGTGCCCCGAGGCCTGATGCAGCCCCTGAGTTCCGACTTCATCAACCATCTCCGTTTCAACGACGCCGGACTGATCCCGGCCGTAGCCCAGGACTGGCTTGATGGCGCTGTGCTGATGCAGGCCTGGATGAACCGGGAGGCCATCGAACGCACCCTCAGCAGCGGGGAAGTGCACTACTGGAGCCGTTCGCGCCAGGAGCTCTGGCACAAGGGCGCGACCAGCGGCCACACCCAAACCGTCAAAGGCATTCGCTACGACTGCGATGCCGACGTCCTCCTGCTCACGATTGAGCAGACCGGCGATGTGGCTTGCCACACCGGCGCCCGCAGCTGCTTCTACGACGACAGCGATCAACCCACAGGTGGCGGCGAAAAGGCTCTGCCACCACCGGCGGATGTCTGCACTGAGCTTTCCCGAGTGATCGAAGGCCGCCGTAACAGACCAGAAGAAGGCAGCTACACCAACAAGCTGCTGGAGGGGGGAGACAACCGCATCCTCAAAAAGATCGGCGAAGAGAGCGCCGAATTCGTGATGGCCTGCAAAGACGACAACGCTGCGGAAATCGCCGGAGAAGCTGCCGACATCATCTTTCATCTGCAGGTGGCCCTCGCCCACCACGGCGTCAGCTGGCGCCAGGTGCAGGAGGTGCTGGCCCAACGCCGCGGAGCCCCGAGGCGACACTAAGTATCACGGCAAAGGCATCAAACACGAACGCAAACGCCTTCCCCAACCGTAACGCATTCGTTACGCAGGGGTTCCTTAATCGAAACGGAAACGTGCCTCCGAGCCGGAATCGACTCCCCCGGGCTTTCCAAATTGGGTCGGCTGCTGTCGCATCCACTCCAGCGTCAGACGGTCGCGCGCGCTGAGCTCAAGCAAAGGCGAACGCCCTTGAGAGACAGCCATGGCATCTCCAGACTGATCGCTGTGCCCCCAAAGCCCAAAGGCATGGCCGAGCTCGTGCAAAGCCGTGGCCTGAAGCACGGAGGCCCGCAGCTCCGGAGACACCAGCACCGTGACCCGGGGCTCCAAGCGCCAAACCTCCTGACGGCGAATGTTCAAGGTTTCCAACAGGCTGCGACCATTGCTGGCGCGCCAGCCGCCGGGGAGCTGACGCCTTGGGGGCCTGCGCCGCTCAATGCGCACATGGGCCCGCCCCGGATCCACGACGCGGGTGATCGGCAAGACCCGCCCCCAGGCCTCCAGAGATTGGCCGACCCCCTGCTGCCATCGCTTCTCCCAGCGAGAGGGTTGGTCCGAACTGGGAGGCTCCACCCAGACGCACCACTGGGGCAGCATGGGTGGCCCCAGCGCCGTTGTCGCTAACCGCTGGCCGTACCCAGGAGCATCGGCGACAGTGATCGGCGCGAACTGCAAATCAATGCTGAGAATCTCCTGGGCAGGAGGACAGGGCTCAGGGGGCAAGACCACCATCCTCGAACTGATCAGGCGGCAGGCAGGCCCACACCCCGAGCCATCAATGTGGCCAGCAAGGGAATGAGGGCAAACCCCACAAGCTCAATATTGAGAATCCAAGCCAAACGGGATGCCAGGGCCTCGGACACTTTAGGGAGCTCGCCCTTGCGAAGAGGAATCGCCCAGAGCACGTAGGTAATGGTGGGATAGAGCGACAAACCACCCACAGAGAGATAGAGGCCCACCTTCCACCAGAAGAGGGGGTTCGTCGTATAGAACTCGCTGCCCTGGCCGAAGTAGAGCACCCGAAAGATGCCGCTCACCAGCAAGGCCAACGCAGCCATGCCATAGATCACATCAGTGATCACCATCACGGTGGCAGTCCGGCGGTCAGGGTCGGGGCGGATCAAGCGACGCTCGACCACCAGAGCGGCAAAGCAGAGCATGAAGCTCAGGTAGTGGACGTAGGCAACCCCGGCGCTCTTGGCGATCTCGGGCGTCAAAACCGTGGCCAGAGTCATGGCGATATCTGAGAAGCCGTGAGGGTAGCGGCGACCATGAGCGGGCGGCCCGGAGACACCAACAGAAAGCAGCCACGAACGACGCAAAAATAAATTAAAAAGCAAAACGAAATAACGCATTAATCATTAATTCCGCACTCTTTATTACACCCCCGAGTGGCAATCATTTCCGCCCTAGGTTCAAAAAAGACAGGAGTGTGAAGATGGTGAGTTCACTGAGCGCCTTTCTTGGCGAAATCGGTCGGCACCAATTGCTGACCCCTGAACAGGAGTTAACCATGGGCCGCAAGGTTCAGGCCATGGTCTCGATCACAGAACGTTGCATGCTCACCGGCGGAACGGGGCCAGCGTGCAACTACAGCGACGAAGAAAAACGCACCATCAAAAAGGGAGAAAAGGCAAAGAATCAAATGATCACGGCCAATCTGCGCCTGGTCGTGAATCTTGCCAAGCGTTATCAGGGCAAAGGCCTCGATCTTCTGGATCTCATCCAGGAAGGAACCCTGGGCCTGACCAGGGCTGTCGAGAAATACGATCCCACCCGAGGGCATCGTTTCTCGACTTATGCCTATTGGTGGATCCGCCAAGGACTGAACCGGGCGCTATCCACCCAGAGCCGCACGATTCGCATTCCGGTGAATGTGAATGAAAAGCTCACCAAACTTCGTGCTGCCAAGGCCCGGCTGATGCAACGCAATGGCCAGGCCGCCACCCCCGCACAACTGGCGGAGGCCATGCAAATCTCCCGCGCCGAAGTGGACGATCTGCTCGGCTGTGAACTGCGGAGCGTGACCGTGAGTTTGCAAGGGATCGTCAAATCGAAATCGGACCCTACCGAACTTGTGGATGTGCTTCCCAGCGAAGAACTGCCCCCGATGGAGCAAGCGGAGATTGACGAACGCACCGCCTCTGCTTGGACCTTGCTGGATCGCTCCAACCTCACACCCAAAGAGCGCACCGTCGTGATGCTGCGCTTTGGCCTGGATGGATCCAATGAATGGCGCACGTTGGCTGAGGTCGCCCGTCATATGGGCTGCAGCCGTGAATACTGCCGTCAAGTGGTGCAACGGGCCCTGCGCAAACTGCGCAAGACCGGTATCCAAAATGGACTGATCGAGGCGCGGGTGGAGGCCTAAGGGCGAAAGTGGAGGGAACAACCTCCGCAGCGCTCCACGATGGCTGAGGCATCGTCATTCCATGACCCCGTGGTCGATGCCGAGGTGATCGACAGCAGCGTCATCGATGAAGGCAGTCTGCGCAAGCTGTTGCGTCGGGCCGGTCGGCGCATCGCACGGCCGGCCCTGGAAGTGCTCGAGCTGCTGATGGATCCAGCGACTCCGCCCCAGGCCCGACTGACCTTGCTCGCTGCCCTGACCTATCTGGTGATGCCAGCAGACCTGGTGCCGGATTTCCTGCCGATCGCCGGCTTCAGTGACGACCTTGTCGCGCTCACCGCTGTCATCGGTCTGTGGCGACATCACCTCACTGACGACATCCGTCGGCGGGCACAGCGCAAACTGGACCGGTGGTTTCCCCCCGGTCAGTCCTGACCGATGCCATCGATGACTGTCTGGAACACAGCCATGGAAGAAGAGTTGGTGGCCGTGCTGAAGGACTGGCTGAAACAACAGGGACGGACCCAAGCGGACCTGCGCCGCAGTCTTCGGGCCAGCTCAACCCGCATGCCCGCCCTACTGGAGGTGTTGGAGCGGGAACATCGCCAGGGAGGACTCCCCAAACTGGCCGCAAGGCTCTGTGCCATCGAAGCGGACTGGGGCCAATCGGCAGCGAACGGAGACAGCCAATCACAGGGCAGTTCAACGCGCGATGACGTCGACCCCTTCGGCCAACTCGACCTGCTTCTCAGGGAAATCCGCGACGATTCCGTCAGCTGAGTTCAATCCCATGCAAAGTGTGGGCAGACGCCTGCTTCCCGTGTCGATTGGAACAGTTCTGAAGACGTCCGCCGCCGCTCTGATCGGGCTGCAATTCGTCGCCGCCCCGCCACTGCTTGCCCAGCAAGAAACATGGTTGCTGGGCCCCGGCAGCAGCACCGGCAAGAACAGCAAAGTGGTGCCCACCGATTGCATCGAGAATGCTGACGGTTCGGTGACCTGCAACACCAAGATCGAGAATCCTCCCGGCGACACTCCTGCGCGTCCCGGCTACCAGCCCTTCACAAACTGAACCCGACTGTGCCTTCCTCCCGTCGTGCCTGGCCCAGCTTTCTGAAGGTGGTCGACAAAGGTGAGCAGATCGTCGCCAAAGTGCTGACAGTGGTCACCGCAGTAGTGATCGTGGCAGCCCTCGGGCAACTGATCATGCGTGTCGCCCTGGACCTGATCAGTCCGCAACCCGCCAACTGGCTCGGCGATGGGCTGATCAAGGTGCTGGGCGATCTGCTTACGGTGCTGATCGCGTTGGAAGTGCTCCAAAACGTCACCAGCTACCTGCGCCGCCACGTGGTGCAACTTGAACTGGTGCTGGTCACGGCACTCACCGCAGTAGCGCGAAAAGTGATCGTGCTCCCAGCAGGGTCTGAGAACAAGCCCCAA
This sequence comes from Salipiger bermudensis, assembly GCA_964225855.1. Classification (GTDB taxonomy): domain Bacteria; phylum Cyanobacteriota; class Cyanobacteriia; order PCC-6307; family Cyanobiaceae; genus Synechococcus_C. Next base: position 45,111 of record CAXQPR010000039.1, read on the forward strand.
CTCCTGATTGGCCTGGGGCTCGCCTCCATTGCCCTCGCCGCGGCCTACTGGCTTGTGATTCGCTCCCACCCCCAAGGTCGCAACGGTCAGGGATCCCACCAGTAGAGGGCTAACCACAACGTGCCCGGTTCCGGGTCGGTGCGCTCCACACGATGGCGCCGATGGGGTGTCAGATGCACCCCATCACCCACACAGAGATCAAGGGTCTGGGCTGGATCATCCAGCCTCAAGCGGGCGCTGCCCCGCAGGAGCGTCACCCATTCATGCTCCCGCTGGTCGTACCAAAACCCGTCAGGGCTCTGGGCCGCACAGGAGTGAATCAACTCCAATCGCCAAGACTCCCCCGCATGAAGAATGCGGACGTGTTCCGTGCCCGGTGGAGGCAGGCTGCCGCGCAGCAGAGGATCCACAACCGTTGCCCCCGGGGGAAGTGCCTGGCCCTCAGGCTGACCGTTCGGAGAGGAAACCACTACAGGCTGCTCACCCCAGCGCCGACCGATCTCATAGCCCCAGACCCTGGCGAGCTGGACCACTTGGTTGTGATCCGAACATGCAGCCAAGGCAGCACGACGGGCAGGGTCCTGCTCCAGCGAGGTAACCAAGGCATTGAGCTGCTGCACCTTCTGCAGAAAACGCTGCAGATCGACTTCCGCCACGAACCACCTCGACCTTTTGCTGTGATCCTGACAACAGACGGGAATCATGCAACGCAGCGACTGTGGCGTTTGTGCTGAAGCAAGGTGATGACGGCTGCGAGAAGCGTTCTTTCCATCGAAGAACTGGAAGCCGGCTTCCCCAGTGACTGCCTGGCACGACGAACACGCTGCTGGGATGATCTGCAGCGCTTGCACACCAGCCTGCCCCGCGAGTACCGATCGCCAGCAGACCTCTTGGCTCGCTATCAACGCTCACACAAGGCCTAAAGAGCAGAATGAATAGCTTGCTGCCTTGATTGCATGATCCGGAAGGCCAGTCGTTCCATCCAATTGATCACCAAGCTGCTGCACACCATTGCCTCACTTGGGATCGTGCTCGCCACCTTCGCAATCTCTCCCGGAGTGAGTCCCGTGCTGGCCACCAGTGGCCAAGAGTTATTCAGTAACCATTGCGCCGGATGTCATGTGAATGGCGGCAACATCATTCGCCGCGGCCGCACCCTCAAGCTCGCCGCACTCAAAAAGAATGGCCTCGATGATCCCGACGCCATTGCCCGCATCGCCCGCGAAGGAATCGGACAAATGTCGGGCTATGGCGACGTTCTTGGCGCAGGCGGCGACGAACTTGTGGCCGCCTGGATCTGGGAACAGGCTCAGAACGCTTGGATCCAGGGGTAAACCTCTAGAGCCGTCCAGATGCCCTCCCGCCAATACACATCCTGTTCAAGCAGATCACGAATCTGGGCGATGTCAGCCCCTTCGAAAATGCCGAAAACATGGGTGCTGGCTTCGGTTGGGCCAAGAGTGATCAAAGTGCCTTGGTCTTGAAGAAGCTTTAGGCGCTCCAGATGCTCATCACGAAAGGGGGTGCGTTTTTCGAGCGCGTTCTCGCAGTAAGTACCCCAAAGAACAAAACGAGCCATGGATGCTGAATGCTCCAACACACACTGAATATCTCCTTGAGAATGGCACAGTGGCAGGATTGAAGGCTATGTTTATGCCGTAGATCTTCTTTATCCACGATCATGCTCACAGGGAGTGACCTGCTGAATAAGGTCAAAGAACTGGGCGATGTCAGCAAATCCGATCTCGTCCGGGCCTGCGGCTACGTTTCGGGCAAGAAGGACGGCGGCGAGCGTCTCAACTTCACCGCTTTCTATGAAGCCCTTCTCGAAGCCAAAGGTGTGAATCTTGGCATCGGCGGTGGTAGCGGCGTTGGCAAAGGTGGCCGCAAGCTTTCCTACATCGCCACGGTTCAAGGCAACGGAAACCTGCTAATCGGCAAGGCCTACACCGCCATGCTTGACCTCAAGGCCGGCGATGAGTTTGAGATCAAGCTTGGTCGCAAACAGATCCGTCTCGTTCCTGTCGGCGGCAGTGAAGAAGACGAGGAGTGATTTCAGTCGGCAGCACTTCTGAGCTGCCGGCAGAATTCACCTGCTTGAGCGGCAGCGGAGCCGGGCTCCGTTGCCGCAATTCGCTTCACCAAAGCACTGCCCACGATGGCGCCATCCGCGCCCCAGGATTTGACCTGTGAAACCTGATCGGGGCCTGAAATTCCGAAGCCCACAGCCACAGGAATAGGGCAACAAGCTTTCAGATCAGCCACCAATGACGACACACGCCCCTCCAGGCTGGTGCGCTCACCGGTGACGCCGGTGACACTGACCAGGTAGGTGAAGCCGCGACTGGCCGCTGCGATTCTGCGCATGCGATCAGCAGGAGTGGTGGGCGCCACGAGGAGCACCAGATCCAGCCCCTCAGCCTGGGCCAGGGGGGAGAGGCGCTCGGCTTCCTCCAGGGGCAGATCTGGAATCACCAGTCCTGCTGCACCGGCGGCGGCGGCATCTGCAAAAAACCGCTCAGCACCTCGATTCAACAGGGGATTGCTGTAGGTGAAAAGAATCACCGGAATGGTGAGCTGTCCTTTCAGACCAGCCAACATCTCGAGCACCCGATCAGGCGTGGTGCCTGCGGACAGAGCCCGATAGGCGGACGCCTGGATCACCGGGCCATCGGCGAGAGGGTCGCTGTAGGGGATGCCGAGTTCCACCATGTCAGCCCCCTGAGCCTGAAGACTGAGGAGAACCTCTGCCGTTGTGCTGAGATCAGGATCGCCAGCCATCAGAAAGGGCATCAGGGCCATCCGCCCTTGCTCCCGCAGGCTGGCGAAGCGTGCCGCAATGGGTGACAGAGAGTCTGTTGCGGTCACTGCAGGGGTGGTCATGGGGCCAAGAACGCTGATTCAGCGCAGCAGAAGCACTGCGGGAGCCTACGGGTCTGGGGTGGCTTCAGGCGAGAGTTGTTCCAGAAGCGCCTGCTGCTCATCCGGGCTTAAGGCATCAAACCGTGCCTGCAGCTCAGCGTCGGTGAATTGGTCATAGCCCTCGCGGTAACGGCGGCGTTGCTCCATGTAAGTCATCTTTCCGGTGACGACACGGAACAAGTAGGAGCCCGTCCAGACCGCCACAATCACGACCAGCACTGCTTCGGCAGCGATGCCGGCAGAGGCATCCTCGAAACCAATCGCAGTGAAGGCGCCATACCCAACACCACCCAGCACCAGCACCAGAAGGCCGATGAGGAGAACGTTCAAACGGGTCAACGGATCAGACCTCGCCTTGACCTTGGAGCCGGAAATTGAGGAAGGGAGCAAACACGATCATCCCCGGAAAGAACAGAAACACCATTCCGTAGATGCCAAGGCGTTCCACCTTGCCCATCCGGTGCCAGCGCTTGTTCATCCAGAAATAGAGCGCCAAGGGCACCACCACCAGATAAAGACCACCCAGAAGGGCATAGGCGGCAAGCACGAGCAGCGTCTCCGTACTGGCCATGTTGGTGAGGGCTTCCGGCAACACGTCACTCCCGCTGGATGGCTGAAATCTAAGATGTCGCGAAGAGCATTGACAGGGCTCTGACCGCCGGGGGCATGGCGGAATTGGTAGACGCACGCGACTTAAAATCGTTTGGGCTGTAAAGCCTGTGGGGGTTCAAGTCCCCCTGCCCCCACTGACTCGTTCCACGCCACATCGTTCAAGGCATGGCTGGATGCTGCACGCCACGGGTGTTGACGTGAATGGCATACACCGCCGTCCAGGCACAGATGAACAAACGGTTGCAGTGCTCGCCGCCGAAACACAGATTGGCGACCCGTTGCGGTGTGCGTAGGCGGCCGAGGCGATGGCCATCTGGAGCGATGCAGTGCACGCCATCTCCGGCACTGCTCCAGACATGGCCCTCCTCATCCACGCAGATGCCATCGGCATAGCCCGGACTCACCTGGTGGAACAACCGCCCCTCTCCAAGGGCGCCGCCACCGTCCTCCACATCAAAGACAAGGATGCGTCGCTCCGGATCGGGATCATCCGGTGCCCCCGTATCAACCACATACAAGAGGGACTCATCGGGGGAGAAGGCCAAACCATTGGGTCCAACCACCTGCGATGGTTCGGTCATCGCCTTCAACGAGCCATCGTTGGGATCAAAGCGATAGATCCGGGCCGGCTGGCGAGAACTGCGTCTTCCACCCTCGTAGTCGTTGATCAGTCCGTAGAGCGGGTCGCTGAACCAGATCGTCCCATCCCGTTTCACGACCACATCATTGGGGGTATTGAGGGGCTCTCCGCGATGGGAATCCACCAGGCGCACCACCCGGCCACTGTGCTCGGTGCGCAGCAAGGCCCTCTCGCCATGACTGCAGGTCAACAGCCGTCCATGGCGGTCACGGGTCTGCCCATTCGGGAAACCAGCCCGATGGCGGAAGACACTCAGCCCGTGCTCTTCATCCCAGGCGAGGATCCGGTCATTGGGAATGTCTGAGACCAGCAGCCGGTTCTGATCCCCGAGCCACACCGGCCCTTCCAACCAACGACAGCCCTCGAACAACACCTCCATCTGGGCGTTGAAGAGCCACAGATCATGAAAGCGGGGGTCATCAGCTGCGAACTCGGTGTCGACGAAGCTGGATTTGGGAACAGCCATCGACCAACGCCGATTGCTTTCAGGCTATTCAGCCAACTCCTATCTGACCAACAGGTGAGATCGCCGTGATCCGCCAAGGGAGCGTGTCTCCACCATGGAACAGCACTGGAGCCTGGTCGGCTTCAAGGGAACCCTCATCCGCTGAGGGAGGGAAGGGGCCGACCAGACGAGCCGGCACAGCAAGCGGCGTGCGTTCAAGGGTGACGGTGCCCGAGTTGAGAGGAAGGCCGTAAAAACGAGGGCCAAATTCACTGGCGAAGCCTTCAAGCTGAGGAAGGGCCTCTTCCTGCTCAAACACTGTGGCGTAGCTCTCCAGGGCATGAAGAGCATTGAAGATGCCGGCACAACCACAGGCTGATTCCTTGCCAGCCCGGGGGTGCGGGGCGGAATCGGTGCCAAGGAAAAAGCAGGGCTCACCGCTGGTGGCCGCCTTGACCAAAGCACGACGGTGGGTCTCGCGCTTCACGACCGGAAGACAGTAGAAGTCGCTGCGCAACCCGCCGGCAAACATGGCGTTGCGGTTGAGGTGGAGATGGTGGGGCGTAATCGTTGCCGCCAGCAACGGACTACGCCCCGACACGTAATCCACGGCTTGAGCGGTGGTGATGTGTTCCAGCACCACCTTCAGGCCTGGATGACGTTCGCGCAGGGGAATCAGGTGCCGCTCGATGAACACCGCCTCACGGTCAAAGATGTCGATAACGGAATCGGTGACCTCGCCATGGATGAGCAACGGCATCCCCAACGCTTCCATCCTTTCCAGCACTGGAGCGATCGTTTCGAGATCCGTCACCCCCGCCGCTGAATTGGTGGTGGCATTAGCGGGGTAAAGCTTGGCAGCGGTGAACACCCCATCACGGAAACCTTGCTCCAGCACCTCCGGGGCCAGATCATCGGTGAGATAGGCCGTCATCAAGGGGGTGAACTGCGCCCCATCCGGCAGGGCGGAAAGGATGCGCTCGCGGTAGGCCAGTGCTGCCTCCACCGTGGTGACGGGTGGCTTGAGGTTGGGCATCACGATGGCCCGCGCGAACACCCGTGCGGTGGCTGGAAGCACCGCCTGCAACATGGCCCCGTCACGGAGGTGCACATGCCAATCGTCGGGACGACGAAGCGTGAGGCGAGACGGAGCTTCAGTCACAACGCCAGGGGCAAAGATCAGTTGAGGCCAGCGACCGCGCGGCGCAGTGCATCACAACGGTCGCTGGTGATGCACTCCTCGGGAATCAGCTCTAGCAACTTGAGCTTCTCGAGGCGCCGACGGGTGCCACCCGGCAGCAGCACCAAATACACCTGGCGCCCCACTTCAAGGGCTTCCTTGATGGCATTTTCGAGAGCCAAGGAGGCCGTCACGCCCAGGTGAGAGACCTCGTGGAGGTCAAAGATCACGGCTTCACAGTCGCCAATGGCGTTGTGCTCGCGGGAAATGGCCTTCGCCACCCCGAAAATCATCGGCCCTGCCAACTGAAACAACAGCACCCGACCAGAGGCCTGATCCACCAACTGCTGCTCCTCGGCAGACAGCTCCACATCATCATCCGTGGTGCTGATGGTCTTCACGCGCTTCGACTGCAAAGCGCTCATCCGGTCGATGGTGAGCACGTTGGCCACAAACACGCCGATGCCCACAGCCGCGATTAGATCCACCAGAACAGTGAGCGCAATCACGCCGTAGGTGATCAACGCGGCCTTCACCGACAGGTGATGGGCCCGGCGCAGGAAGTCCCAGTCGATGATGTCAATACCCACCTTCAATGCGATCCCGGCCAAGACCGCCAGAGGAATCTGGGAGGCAAGGGGAGCGGCGACCAACACCACCACCATCAGGATCACGGCCCGGATGATCCCGGATAAGGCCGAGCGACCGCCCGCCTGAATATTCACCACCGTGCCCATGGTGGCGCCAGCACCCGGCAGGCCACCGAACAGGCCTGAAGCAATGTTGGCCAGGCCCTGGCCCACCAATTCTTTGTTGGAATCGTGCTCCGTGCGGGTGAGGCTGTCGGCCACCACCGAAGTAAGCAGAGCATCGATGCAACCGAGCATGCCTAAGACAGCCCCATCAACCAACATCAAACTCAGCTGCCCGCCGTCCAACCGAGGCATCTGCGGACTGGGCAATTGCGCGGAGAACTCACCAATCACGGCGAGATCCAGCTGCTTGGGCAACAGGATGTAGAGCAAGGTGCCCGCCACCAACGCCAGTAGCTGGGGTGGACAGAACCTCTTCACGAAGGCGGGCGTGAACCACAGAATCGCGACAGTGACCAAAGCCAGGGCCAGCTCCGGGCCATCAACCTTGCTGAGCAGCTCAGGAATCCGAACGATGGTTCCTTTCACCCCTCCTTGGGCTTCTTGGCCAAGAAAGGCCGGCAACTGCAGGATCACAAGGATGGCTCCGATCCCCGACATGAAGCCCGAGATCACCGTGTAGGGCATCTGGGTGACATAACGCCCCAGACGGAACACCCCAAACAGGATTTGGAATAAACCGGCCAGGATCACCACCGTGAAGGCCATGGCCAAGCCGGTCTCCTTATTAGGAGCGGAGGCGGTGAGGCTGATGATCACCGAGGTGAACACCACGGTCATCGGACCGGTGGGTTCGGAGATCAGCGTGGGGGTGCCCCCAAAGAAAGCCGCCACCAGGCCGATAATCACGGCACCCCAAAGCCCCGGGCCGGGTTCACCGGTTGCCGCCACACCGAAAGCCAAAGCCATCGGCAGAGCCACCACCGCCGCTGTCAGTCCACCAAAGGCATCACCTTTGATGTTCTGGGTGCTGATGCGATTCAGAAGCACTGAACTCCTAAAAAACAGAGTCGGGGAATGTTAAGCGGCTCCAGCCTGCCAAACGTTCCCTTCCAATCAGCATTCGCAATGCATCCGTGGGAGCAGAATCTCCGCATCAAGCAGATCTGCGATGCCTCCCTTCTTGCTGTCAGCCCTTGAAGTGCTGGTGGGCATTGCGCTGCTGTTCGGTGGCGGCGAGCTGTTTGTTCAAGGTGCGGTCACCCTGGCGCTGATCTTCGGGATCCCCCAGCTGGTGATCGGGCTGACCGTGGTGTCGCTGGGCACCAGCGCCCCAGAATTTTTCGTGAGCATTGGCTCAGTGCTCCAAGGCTCTGATGCCCTGGCCGTGAGCAACGTGGTGGGCAGCAACATCTTCAACGTGATGGTGGTGCTGGGCAGCAGTGCGCTGGTGCTGCCCCTGAAGGTGGAAAGCCGTTTGGTGCGGCGGGATGTGCCGCTGGTCCTGGCCGTATCGGCTGCGGTCTGGGGCATGGCTTCGACAGGCACGATCACCTGGCAGTCGGGCGTGGCCCTGCTGCTGGCCCTGGTGATCAACACCATCTGGGAGATCCGCACAGCCCGGGAAGAACCCGAGGAGATGGAAAACGCCGAGCCTGAGATTGATGCCGAAACCGCTGCTGAGGGCTGGGTCAAGGCGTCGATCCGCTTGGTGGCCGGCATCGTGGTGCTGGGCTTCGGGGCCCAACTTCTGGTCAAAGGCGCGAGCGCAGCCGCACTTCAGCTCGGCGTGAGTGAAGCCGTGATTGGTCTGACCATCGTCTCGGCTGGCACCTCAATGCCGGAGCTGATCACCTCGTTGGTGGCAGCACTACGGGGCCGCACCGACCTGGCGATCGGCAACGTGGTGGGCAGTTGTCTGCTCAACCTGCTCCTGGTGCTGGGGGGCGGCGCCATTGCCGCAGGGGCCCGTGGGCTCCAGGTGAGCCCTGAACTGATCAACGACGACCTACCGGTGATGCTGCTCACCTGTCTGGCCTGTTTCCCAATCTTCTGGACGAAGGGATCAATCTCCAGGCTGGAAGGTGGGCTGTTGGTGGGTCTTTACTGCGTTTATCTCGTCGACAATGTGCTTCCCAAAACCGGACTGGCCAGCTGGAGCGATGAATTCCGCCTGGTGGTGCTGTGTCTGGTGCTGCCAGCCGTGATGGTGATCATCACCACCCAAGCGCTGATCTACTGGCGCCAACTGAAAGATCAACGCACCGGGGTTTGATCAGTCGATTTCGACAAAACTCATCAGGAAGGATGACCTCTGCCTAGAAGCTGGACATCCTGAAAGGGTTGTTCTTCGGCTTGCCGATGCTCGGGCTACTTCCGCCCCTCAACGACAAGAACCTCCCCTGGCTCGACGTCATTCATCCCATCGTGGTCCATTTCGTGATCGCGATGGCGCTGATCAGCGTCGTGTTCGACCTGATTGGTGTGGTGACAGGACGCCGCAATTTATTTGAGGTCAGCTTCTGGAATCTGCTGGTGGCGACGGTGGCGATTTTTGTCGCCATCATCTTCGGGCAGATCGAAGCGGGGCTGGCAAGCCCTTACGGTGCCGCCCGCGACATTCTCAATATCCACAGCACGATCGGCTGGTCTCTGGCCGGCGTGCTCGGATTGCTGACCGGCTGGCGTTTTGTGGTCCGACAGAAGGACCCCAACCGTTTACCTGGAGGTTTTCTGGCCGTGGATGGCCTGCTGGCCGCCCTGGTGGTTGTTCAGGTGTATCTCGGCGACAAGCTCGTCTGGGTCTATGGGCTGCACACCGTGCCCGTGGTGGAGGCCGCCCGCAGTGGGGTGCTGTCATGAGCACCACCTGGCTCGGTCTCGGGCTGATCAGTTCACCGATCAATGAGATCGCTGACCGGCTGGGTCCCAATGATCTGCCTTACGCGATCCCAATCCACCCGAATTTGGTGCACTTCACCATCGGGTTATTTGCCATCGGCATCGCCTTTGATTTCGCAGGCGCGTTCTACCCCCTCGAGAAAAGGGTATTCCGCTTCCTGGCGCTGCCCGTAACCCGGGTCGGCTTCCACGACGTGGGCTGGTACAACGTGCTCGCCTGCAGCGTGATCAGCTTTTTCACGGTGGCCGCAGGCTTTTTTGAAATGCTGCTGGCGGTCCCCCTGCCGGGCGTGCGCAGTGTGTTGGGCCAGAACGCCATCGACACCATGCTTTGGCACGCTGTCGGTGGGGTGGCTCTGCTGCTGATCATCGTGGCGATGACCATCTGGCGGGCCTATGAACGCTTCGTCTGGCGCCGGGAACTGGGGCGCCAGGTGAGCTGGCTGTATTTGGCCTGCGGCACTGTCGTGCTGTTGCTGATGGGCCTGCACGGCAGCCTCGGCGCCTGGCTGGCCAGTGAATTTGGTGTGCACATCACCGCAGACCAACTGCTGGCCGCCGGTGCTGACCTGCGGGAGGTGCTGCCATGAGATGGGTTGTAATCGGCCTCTGCACCCTGCTCAATCTGGTGTTGAGCCTTCAGGTCGCCCACTGGTCGGTCGACTGGCTCCCAGTGGCGGCCTCGACCGCAGCTCCCTATGTGGACGGCTTATTCAGCCTTGAGGTGGGCATTGGCTGCTTCATCTTCGTGGGTTGCGTCGGCTTCATCCTCTGGTCGGTGCTGTTTAACCGGGCCGAGAAATACGACGAAAGCGACGGCTTACCGATTGAAGGCAACACACGCCTGGAAATCACCTGGACGGTAATCCCGTTTGTGGTGGTGATGGCCCTGGCCTTCTATTCCATCCACGTCAATGAGCAACTGGCCTCGCTCGGACCGCAAACCAAATACGACGTTGCCGCCGACCAGGCCCCCGGAGCTGTGGCAGTTGCCGATACCCGTAGGGATTTCGGCCCGATCGGCGTGATGGCTCGTCAGTGGAGCTGGGAATTTGTCTACCCCAATGGTGTGCGCAGCTCCGAGTTGCACCTGCCCATTGATCAGCGAGCCAACCTTCAGCTCAGCTCCGCCGATGTCCTCCACAGTTTTTACGTTCCAGCCTTTCGGCTCAAACAAGACATCATTCCGGGCAGCGTGATCTCCTACAGCGTCACGCCGACGCGGGCCGGCACCTACCGCCTGAGAGACGCCATGTTCAGCGGCGCCTATTTCTCCCATAACCAGACCCACGTGATCGTCGAGTCGGAGGAGGCATTCGACCAATGGTTGAAGCACAGCGCCTCTCAGCCGCTGGTTCCTGGCCTCAGTCCCGCAACACCCCTCTACGCGCAAAGGCTTGCCAAAGGGGACCGGGGCTGGGCCACGGTCCCTCCCGCATTACCACCGATGGTCAATGACCCCGGCACCCCTGAAGCGCCCCACGACGCCTGACCCGCATGACCACCAACTACGACCCGCGGGTGCTCAAAGCGCCGCATCCGGTGCCCGGCGCACCCGATAACTGGAAGCGTTTCTTCAGCTTCAACACGGATGCCAAGGTGATCGGCATTCAATACATCGGATTAGCACTCTTCTTCCTGCTGGTGGGAGGCCTGCTGGCGATGGTGATGCGTGGCGAACTGATCACGCCACCCTCCGATTTGGTGGACCCCAGCGTCTACAACGGCCTCTACACGATGCACGGAACGGTGATGCTGTTCCTGTTTCTATTCCCCGTGCTGAATGGATTCAACAATCTGTTGATTCCGACCATGATCGGCGCCCCCGACATGGCTTTCCCGAAGCTGAATGCCGCGGCCTTCTGGCTCGTGCCGGTGTTTGCGGTGGTGTTGATGGCCAGCTTCTTCGTGCCTGGCGGACCTGCATCAGCAGGGTGGTGGTCCTACCCCCCAGTGAGCATTCAGAACCCATTGGGGCATTTCATTAATGGGCAATTTCTCTGGATCCTGGCCGTCGCCCTCTCGGGGATCTCATCGATCATGGGTGCGATCAATTTCGTCACCACGATCATCCGCATGCGGGCTCCGGGCATGGGGTTCTTCCGCATGCCGGTGTTCGTCTGGACCGCCTGGGCTGCCCAAACCCTTCAACTGGTCGGACTGCCAGCACTCACCGGCGGCGCGATCATGCTGCTGTTTGATCTCAGCTTTGGCACCAGTTTCTTCCGCCCGGAAGGGGGTGGAGATCCTGTGCTCTATCAACACTTTTTCTGGTTCTACTCCCACCCTGCGGTCTACGTGATGGTGCTGCCGGTGTTTGGCATCTTCTCGGAGCTGATCACGGTTTATTCACGCAAGCCCTTGTTTGGCTATCGCTTTGTGGCCCTGGCCTCCTTCGTGATCACCTTCCTGGGGCTGATTGTGTGGGTGCATCACATGTTCTATTCCGGCACCCCCCAGTGGATGCGCAATCTGTTCATGGTCACCACCATGTTGATCGCCGTCCCCACAGGGGTGAAGGTGTTCGCCTGGCTGGGCACCCTCTGGGGAGGAAAGATCCGGCTGACCACCCCGATGCTGTTTGTGTTGGGTGGGCTGGTGAACTTCATCTTCGGTGGCATTACCGGCGTGATGCTTGGCACCGCGCCGATCGACATCCATGTAGGCAACACCTACTTCGTGGTCGCCCATTTCCACTACATCATCTTCAACACCATCGGCTTCGGGATCTTCGCCGGCCTCTATCACTGGTTCCCCAAGTTCACCGGCCGCATGTTCTACGAAGGACTGGGGAAAGTGCACTTCGCCCTCACCTTCATTGGCGCCACCCTGAACTGGCTTCCCCTGCATTGGGCAGGACTGATGGGGATGCCGCGCCGCGTCGCGTCCTACGACCCGGAATTCGCCCTTTGGAATGTGATCGCCAGCATCGGTGCCTTCATGCTTGGCGTCGCTTCAATCCCTTTCATCCTCAACATGGTGAGTTCCTGGGCGCGGGGGCCCAAGGCGCCCGCCAATCCTTGGAAGGCCATCGGCCTGGAGTGGTTACTTCCCTCTCCCCCTCCAGCAGAAAATTTCGAAGATGACGTGCCCACGGTGATCAATGAGCCCTATGGCTATGGATTGGGACGTCCACTGGTGAACGACGAGGAGTACTACGTGCGTCGCGCACAGGAGGCCTGATCCGATGACCGCAGCCCATCCCGAGAGCCCCCTGAATCACACCCCTGGGCAGATCCAACATGACGGCCACAACCTCACGGGCTTCGTCATCTTCCTCTGCTCCGAAAGCATCATCTTTCTGGCCTTTTTTGCCGGATTTGCCCTGTTGAAAATCACGGCGCCCGAATGGCTACCCGAAGGAGTCGAGGGTCTTGAGACCCGGATGCCCCTGATCAACACGATCGTGCTGGTGAGTTCCAGCTTCGTGGCTTACTTCGCCGAACGTCAGCTGCATCATCGCCACCTCTGGGGCTTCCGGGGCTTCTGGTTGCTCACGATGGCGATGGGCACCTACTTCGTGTATGGCCAATACGTCGAATGGTCAGAGCTGGCGTTCACTCTCCAAAGCGGTGTTTTCGGAGGAACCTTTTATCTGCTCACCGGATTTCACGGCCTGCATGTGATCACCGGCATCCTGCTGATGGCACTGATGCTGGTGCGCTCATTCCGCACCGATAACTACGCCAAAGGGGAGATGGGTGTGGCATCGGTGAGCCTCTTCTGGCACTTCGTGGATGTGATCTGGATCATCCTCTACGTGCTGATTTACGTCTGGCAACGCACGAACTGACCACCTTTCTTCGACGACCATGATCATCGACGATCGCCACTACGACGTGATCATCATCGGCAGTGGAGCCGGTGGCGGAACTCTCGCTGGTGCCCTGAGCCGGCAGGGCCGCAAGGTGTTGGTGCTGGAACGGGGCGGAGCGATGGCCCTGGCGGATCAGAACGTCGCCGACGTGGATCTGTTCCGCAAAGACCGATACCACCCTCGCCAGGAGCGCTGGTTCGGGCCCGATGGAGATCCTTTCGCTCCGCAGACCATGTATGCCCTCGGAGGCAACACGAAGATCTGGGGCGCGGTGCTGGAACGCATGCGTGAGCGCGACTTCAGTGATCTGCCTCTGCAGAACGGCATCTCCCCGGCCTGGCCATTCGACTACCAGGAGCTGGCCCCTTATTACGACGCAGCGGAAACCCTGTATCGGGTGCATGGCAAGAGCGGTGTTGATCCCACAGAGCCACCGCGCTCAAGCCCATTTGGGGAGCCCCCCCGCCCCTTGGTGCCCTTTCTGGAGCCATTGCGAGAGGCATTGCAACGCCAAGGCTGCCAGCCCTACGACATTCCACTGAGCTGGTCGGACGATGCCGACGACCCCACGGGGGACTCGCAACTCTTTGGGCTCGCCGTGGGCGATGACGACCATCTGACCGTACGCAGCGAAGCCAGGGTTCTGCGGCTGCATGTGAACCCCAGTGGTCGTGCTGTGAAAGGGGTGGAAGCGGAGGTAGCCGGAGATCTGTGGCTGTTTTCCGCCGACCTCGTGGTGCTGGCGGCCGGCGCTATCAACTCACCGGCCATCCTGCTGCGCTCCCGCAATGACCGCCATCCCCGTGGGCTCAGCAATGGCTCCGATCAGGTGGGGCGCAACCTGATGAACTTGCAGCTGACCTCAATTCTGCAGCTGGCCACCGAACGCAATGACGGTCGTTACCCGCGATCGCTTGGGATCAACGACTACTACTGGGGCGACAAGAATGTCAGCTTCCCGCTGGGACACATCCAGACCGCCGGAGGTGTGCTGCAGGATGCCCTGTTTGCGGAATCGCCACCGGTGCTGTCACTGGTGAGCAAGCTGATTCCCGACTTTGGCCTGGAACGACTGGCCTCCCGCTCCGTGGCCTGGTGGGCGATGACCGAGGTGCTGCCCGATCCCCACAACAAGGTATGGCTCCACCACGACCAGATCCGTATCAATTATCTGCACAACAATCGGGAAGCCCACGATCGCCTGGTTTACCGCTGGCTTGACACCCTCAAAGCCGTGGAGGCGGACCCCATCACCAAGGTGGTGAGTCAAGCTCCCACCCATCCCCGCGGCGAAGCGCCGATGAGCGTGGTGGGCTACAGCTGCGGAACCTGTCGGATGGGAACAGATCCGGCCTCCTCCGTGGTGGACGCGGATGGCCGCTGCCATGAGCTCGACAACCTCTACATCGCCGACACGAGCGTGTTTCCCAGCTGTCCGAGTGTGGGCCCGGGACTCACCGCCATTGCCCTGGCCCTCCGCCTGAGCGAGAACCTGAGCCGGCGCCTGGACGGATAACGGCTGCGCGGGATTCCATGGTTTTGACAGGCTGAGGGGATGAGAACCACCCAGCGCCTCATCCCATGGTGACGAACTCTTCAGCCACCGAAGGATGCAACGCCATCGTGCGATCGAAGTCTGCTTTGGTTGCTCCCATGCCGATGGCAATCGCTGCCATCTGAATGATTTCAGCGGCGTGTTCGCCCACCATGTGACAACCGAGCACCCGATCGCTCGCCTTATCGACCACCAGCTTGAGCAGACAGCGGGGACCACGCTTCGGCAGGGCCTGAGCCATGGAGCGGAAGCGGGCGCGATGCACCACAACCTGATCAGCACCAAGGCGTTCAACGGCAGCCTCTTCACTGAGGCCGACCGTGGCCAGTTCCGGCTGACTGAACACGGCACTGGCCACCAAGTCGTGGTTGACCTGTCGCTGAATCCCACCAAAGGCAGCATCGGCAAATGCACGCCCTTCATCCACCGCCACGGGCGTCAGACAGATCCGGTCGGTCACATCACCGACCGCATGAATATGGGGCACGTTGGTGGCCTGATCGGCATCCACTGGCACACGATGGCCTTCCACTTGCACACCCGCAGCCGCCAAATCAAGGCCATCCAGGAAAGGGCGGCGCCCCGTGGCCAGCAGCACCCCACCGCAGGGCAACCGCTCACCAGCGTCGGTGCAGACCACCAAATCTCCGGGTGATCCCTCAATCGCCGTCGGCGCCGTGCCAAAGCGCAGATCGATCCCCTTTTCAACCATCCCCTCCTGGACCGCATCGGCCAGCTCACGATCAAAGCCACGCAGCAGGTGATCCCGCCGCACCAGCTGCGTCACTTCAACGCCAAGCCCCCTGAGGATGCAGGCGAACTCACAGGCGATGAACCCAGCCCCGACAATGACCACCCGCTGCGGGTAGCTCTCCTGCAGAAACATGTGATCACTCACCCAGGCCAGGTCCGCCCCGGGGATCGACGGTCGACTGGGCTGACCGCCAACGGCGATCAGAATTCGGCTCCCATGCAACACCTGCTCCTGCTCACCATCGCCTTCACGACGCACAGCGATCCGATGGTCATCAAGGAAACGTCCCCAGCCCGGCACGAGGGTCACCCCTGCCTTTTCTAAGAAGGAGATGTGAAGGGCATTGAGTCGATCCACCTCATTGCGCACGTTGTTCAACAACATCGACACGTCTTGTTTCTCCGCGGCGACGGTGACTCCATAGCTGGCTGCATCCGCCAACTGCTCCTGCACCTGGGATCCATACACAAGCAGCTTCTTGGGTACGCAGCCGCGGATCACGCAAGTGCCGCCGACCCTGTCCCCCTCCACAATCGCCACCCGCGCCCCATGGCGGGCTGCCCGCTTGGCAGCAGCCAACCCCCCGGAGCCTGCCCCCAACACGATCAGATCAAAAGCAGGGGAATCAAGGTTTTGTGCCACGGTCGCCAGAGTTCAGAAGCATCCCAACTCGGGCATTGTGCACGCGATCCAAAGCAGCGTGAGGAGTTCAACCTTGTTGACGATGGCGATTGCCGGCGCAGCATCGCTTCGCATGGGGATTGATGCGATCGGTGGGCTCGGACACACCAAAGCCAAAAGGTCAGGCCATAGTGGCGACGAGTTCAGCGCCAAGCACCCTGCATCTCGCTCAGTACGACCGCATTCCCAACCCCGACGACGGATTTACGTTGTTCGAGGTCGATGTGCAGCGCCTGCAGCCCACCCAGATGTGCGTCGGACTGGCCGAAGTGCGCAGCCGGCAACGGGATTTCCTCAACGACAGCGAGGAGGAGCGTCAGCGTTATCTGCACACCAAACCTGTTCCGCTTGTGCGCAACCGGAGCGGCGCGCTGTGGATGGTCGACCGTCACCACCGGCTGAGGGCTCTGCTGGAGATGGATCCAGCGGTCACCACCTACGGCTACGTGATTGAAGCGCTGGACACCGACGACCGCCAAGCCGTGCTTCAACACCTTCAACGGCGTGGATGGCTTTATCTGTTTGATGGGCGCGGCACTGGTCCCCACGCTCCAGAGTCACTGCCGTCCAGCCTGATGGGTCTCCAGGATGACCCTTACCGAAGCCTGGTCTGGAAGCTGAAGAAAGAGCGGGCCATCAAACCTCAGCCCTTGATCCCCTATCACGAATTCCGTTGGGGGGCCTGGCTGCGCAGCCGTCCGCTGCCCCCCTTCAGCTCCGCGCAGTTGGAACCGGCACTGCCTGCTGCCCGCCATCTTGTGCGCTCATCAGGTGCTGCCCATCTGGCCGGTTGGACTGGAGACCAGACAAGGGACTGAACGCCGAGACGTTCAAAAGCCAGAAGCATTCGCACTTCAAAAAAGTGCAAACAGACTTGCGATCAAGCAGCCTTCGGATCAAGCTTGAATCAAGACAACATGCGGCCCACAACCCAAATCAGAGGCATGCCAAATGCAGCAGCCGACACAGTAAAAACCCTTGAGAAAGCCTGAAAACGACTTGCAAAGACAACAAGATCTTTGGACTCTGCATACGACATCAGAATCGACTCAAAAAACATAATCACGGTCGCCAAGTAAGCCAGCAGATAGAAGTAATCGAGCAGCATTGGATAGGCCAGTTCCGGCAAACCATCGTGGGAGGTTTGCTGCATAAAAACCAACGAAAGCAAAATCGTTGGTGGAATCGCCAAACGCACCTCCGCGAGCACGTCAGGGATATAACTTGCAATCACAAGCGCAAGCAGCGCAAGACAAACAGGGAAAATACTTTTCAACCATGTTGTCGACGTCTGACGCGCCATCGGTATCTCGACAGAAGCGATGGAATGGGGACCAGCTTCATTGCCGAAATACAGCTTTTTCAATTCAGCAAGAGACGCTAAGCGCTTGCCAGAAAGAGCCGGAGCGTCCTTCAGCAAAGAAGCCTCTACGCCTTCAAGCCGCTTCGCCATCACCCGCCGACTCACGGATTCACCATCCTGAGCGAGAAACTTTTCAAGAACAGGGCTGTACGGCAATTTCACATAGGACAGATTTTGCCTTGGAGGAGAAATTCGATAACTACCAATCAAAAAATCCTGAACGCTACCGAGATTAACGCTCGGGCCCAGAGCCTTGACTTTCAACATATAAGAAGGAAGAACCTTATGCCGCACAGCAAGCTCAACAGCCTGCGAGTCAAAAGGAAAATTCCGGAGATTTGGAGCAAAATTAAGATTGCCCGAAAAGCGATACTCCGACACGTAAACGTCAGAGCCAGTCTTGCTTTTCAACTTGTTAAAAAGAATTCTTTCATAAGAAAAAAATCATCTTGAACCATATCCGGAAAGCCCATGTCGGCCATGACATCATCTTCCTTGTAGCCACGCAGCCTCAGGGAGTTGTACTCACCAGGAGCAGCGATTGGCACATTAGCCAACGAACTGGGAATCCACGTCCCTGAAAGCCGCCCTGAGACATAGATCGTCTTCTGAGCGAGGTCCAAGTTCTTGATTTTTTCAATGTCAAACTTGACGTAAAGCTTTTCCTTTGCCGGTTCATAGTCACCAACCCCATTGGATTGAGCAATCGCCGACTCGACAAAAGCAAGATTATCCGCTGCATCCACATACAACGCCGTCTCCGCTCGCCCCTCCGCCGAAAAACCATCGAACGAGGTCGCTTCACGAATCGAAAGTACAAGCGGCGACAAAGCAACGACCGCAAAACTCAGTGCGGCCACAACAAACACCCACAGACGTCTCTTCTGCATTCAAGAAAAATTCTTGAGAATTAATTTAAAAAGTCTAGCGAAACCAATAATCCCGAATCTCTTCCCGAGAACAAGTCTGTTTAGCGCTTTTTCCTGGAATCGATCTGAAGCAGGTCTTTGACCTTCTGCACCTGACTGGCGAGCTGGGGATCTGAGGACAGCTTCTTCTCAACCTGCTCGATGGCATACATCACAGTGGTGTGGTCTTTGCCCCCAAAGGTCTCGCCGATGCGTGGCAAGCTCAGATCAGTGCCCTGACGCATCAGGAACATGCCGACCTGACGGGCCTGGCTGACGGCACGCCGACGGCTGCTGCTGCGCATGTCATCGGCACTGACATCGAACACTTCAGAGACCTTGTCGATCACTTGCTGGGGCGTGACCTCCACGCCCTGACCACTGGGATCCAGCATCGGCGCCACCGATTCAACCGTCATCGGCAGGCCGGTGATCGATGCAAACGCCACGGCTCGGGTCAAAGCACCTTCCAGCTCACGAATGTTGGAGGTGAAGCGGCCGGAGAGGTATTGGATCAGATCACGGGGTAGCGAAACCTTCTCCTGCTCCGCCTTCTTCTGCAGGATGGCCATCCGCGTTTCCAGATCAGGGGCCTGGATATCAGCGATCAACCCCATCGAAAAGCGGGAGATCAAGCGTTCCTGAAGCCGAGGAATCTGACTTGGAGGACGATCGCTGGCAATCACGATCTGACGCCCAGCTTCATGCAGGGCATTGAACGTATGGAAAAACTCTTCCTGGGTGTACTCCTTGCCTTCAATGAATTGGATGTCGTCCACCAGGATCAGATCCGTGGCCCGATAGCGATCACGGAAGGCTTGCATGCCGTCTTTCCGAATCGCCACGATCAGGTCGTTGGTGAACGTCTCCGTGGAGACGTAAGACACCCGCGCATCCGGATCGATCTCAAGCCGGTAGTGCCCGATGGCCTGCATCAGGTGGGTCTTGCCCAGGCCCACCCCACCGCAGATGAACAACGGATTGAATTCACGCCCCGGGGATTCGGCCACCGCCAAAGCAGCCGCATGGGCCATGCGGCTGTTGGGCCCCACCACGAAACGGTTGAACACGTAGCGCCGATTGAGGCCTGGAAGGCGGCGGGGAGCTCGCGACTGACCAGGCGTAGGGACAGCTACGGCGCTCGCGCTTGACTCGCTGGCCACAGCGACAGGAGCTGCTGCCGCCGGCGCTTGCGTCGATGAAGCTGCCTCTTGATCCTCCTGACGGGCCTCCACGGTGACCTGGACAGGCCGGCCAATGATGTCGGTAGCCAGTTCGGTGATGGTGCTCAGATAGTGCTTCCTGAGCCAGTTGCTGGCAAAGCTGTTGGGGGCCTGGAGGCACAGCTCGCCGTCGGCAAAGCTGCTGCAGCGCACTGGCCGCAACCAGGTTTCAAAGGTCGGCTTGCTGAGGCTGCCCTGGAGAGCGTGCTGCACCTTGTTCCACAGCTCACTCCCGCTCAACAACGTTCTGATTCCCCCTAGTAGATGGGAAATCTACGCTTGTCTCCGGGCGTGACTTGTCTTTCATGAGACCCTGTCAGAAATCCCTTTAATCTCATGGACCGCGCCGCTCTAGACCGCAAGCTGCGCCCCCTGTCCTGGCTGGGGATCAGCCTGATTGGCCTCAGCCTCAGTGGCTGCGATGCGAACTGGAAGCAACGGCTGGGGATCGCTCCCGAGCCCACTCCCAACAAGCTGCCCCAGGTCAGCGACGGCCCCAGCGGGCCGCCGCTCAAGCCGGGGCGGAACGTCATCGTGTCAGCAGTGGAACGCGTCGGTCCCGCTGTGGTGCGAATCGACACGATCAAACGGGTCAGCAACCCTATGGGAAACTTGTTCGGTGGAGCTCCAGCCATCCAGCAGCAGCAAGGCCAAGGGTCTGGATTCATCACCCGCTCCGATGGTCTGATCTTCACCAATGAACACGTAGTGGAAGGGGCGGATCGGGTGTCGGTCACCCTTCCGGACGGGCGCAGTTTTCGCGGCAAGGTGCTGGGGGGGGATCCCCTCACCGACGTGGCAGTGGTGAAAGTGGTGGCCGAGAAGCTGCCCGTGGCACCACTCGGGGACTCCAATGACCTCAAACCAGGCGAGTGGGCGATTGCCATCGGCAACCCCCTTGGGCTCAACAACACCGTCACGGCAGGCATCATCAGCGCCGTGGATCGCACCAACGCGCTTGGCTCAGGCCAACGGGTGGCTTACATCCAAACCGATGCAGCTGTGAATCCGGGCAACAGCGGCGGGCCACTGATCAACGCCTCCGGTCAGGTGATCGGCATCAACACCGCAATCCGCAAGGCACCGGGCGCCGGTCTCAGCTTTGCCATCCCGATCAACCAGGCCAAGCGCATTGCCCAGCAGATCATCAGCACCGGCCAGGCGTCGCACCCTTACATCGGCGTGCGACTCCAAAGCCTCACGCCCCAGCTGGCGAAAGAAATCAACGCCACCAGTTCCCGCTGCCGCGTACCGGAAACCAATGGGGTACTCGTTGTTGAAGTGGTGGACAACAGCCCCGCCTCCAGAGCGGGCATCAAGGCCTGTGATCTGATCAAGTCGGTGAACGGCAAGCGCGTGAAGGATCCATCCGAAGTGCAGTTGGCAGTCGATGGCGGCAAGGTGGGCGAACCGATGCCCCTGACCGTGGAACGCAACGGAGCCAGCGAAAAGCTTTCCGTGCGTCCGGCCGAGCTGCCGCGACAGGATTGAGCAAGCCACCTGTCGCCCACCAGCCCCGTCCCGTGCTGGTGGTGATGAGCCGCTGGCCTGCCTTCGCGCGTTGCAAGCGCAGGCTCGGGGCCACGATCGGCCCCAGTGCAGCCGCTGCAGTGCAGGCAAGGCTGCGCTGGCACACCCTCGCCGTCGCCACCTCCCTGGCCGACGACGGCACCCTTGACCTGCAGCTGGCGATCAGTGGGGCAGGGCTCAACCCCCACCGGAGACTCGACACCCGTCGCCAGGTCTCCTTCCACCTCCAGGGGGAGGGAGACCTGGGTCTGCGCATGCGTCGTCAACTGCTTTGGGCCCGGCGCGGGCGAGTCTCACC
Organism: Salipiger bermudensis; assembly: GCA_964225855.1. Lineage (GTDB taxonomy): Bacteria > Cyanobacteriota > Cyanobacteriia > PCC-6307 > Cyanobiaceae > Synechococcus_C. The sequence continues at coordinate 66,533 of CAXQPR010000039.1, forward strand.
GCCCCTGCTGATCATCGGGACTGATCTGCCCGACCTATCCCGCAGAGATCTCTGCTACGCCATCGAGGCTCTGACGCACCATGACCTGGTGGTGGGGCCCGCCAACGATGGGGGTTACTGGCTCCTGGGGCTGGGCCCCGACTTGGCGCGGTCATGCCCGTCCTGGCTGTTCACAGGATTGCCATGGGGAAGTGACCGCGTGCTGTCGATCACCCGCGAGCGGGCGATCCGCAGGGGACTGACACCATTTCTGTTACGGGAGCACAACGACATCGACCGCCTGGAGGACCTCAAGCCTTGGCAGGCATGAACCCAGTCACACCGACACTGAGTGTGATCATTCCCTGCCTGAATGAAGCGCAGCGTCTGCCACTGCTGCTGGCCGACCTGCAGCGCTGGGATGGCCCGATGGAACGCATCGTGGTCGATGGCGGCAGCCACGACCACAGCAGCGCGGTCGCCCGTTTATCCGGTGCCCGCTGGCTTCAGGCACCGCGACAGGGGCGAGGCTGCCAACTGGCCCATGGCGCCCATCAAGCGCAGGGGGCCTGGTTGCTGTTCCTCCACAGCGACAGCAGGCTGGCGACCAACTGGGTCCAGGCGCTGTTACCCCTGCTCGGCGAGCCGGCCGCCAAGAACTCCGCCTGGTACTTCGATCTAAGGCTGACGCCCAGCCGGCCATCCCTGCGCTTGCTGGAGGCCGCTGTCGCCCTGCGCAGCCGCTGGCTGCAACGGCCCTATGGCGACCAAGGGTTGCTCCTGCATCGCGATCTCTACCACCGATGCGGTGGCTATGCCCCCCTGCCCCTGATGGAGGACCTCGATCTCGTGGAGCGGCTGGCCCCCCTGGCCCGTTTACGGCCCGTCGGTCAGGCGTTACTCAGTGATGGGCGCCGTTGGAGCCGCACCGGCGTGCTGGAACGCAGCTGGCGGAATGCCCGGCTACGCCAACGCTGGCGACAGGGCGTCAGTGCGGAGCAACTGGCTGCCGACTACTACGGACGACCGATCAGCCCCTGATTCAGCTGGCGTACCAGAAACCACAGCGATGGCCAGAGGGCTCCAGCTCCCAGCCGAGACGCTGGTAGAAGGGCAACACTCCGGGATCAGCAAACAGCGTGGCCCGTTCGGTTCCCATCTCCCGAAGCGCGTCCAACACGTAATCCATCAGCTGTTTCCCAAGACCTGAGCCTTGGTAGAGCGGATGCACGGCCACATCCCAGATCGTGGCATCCAGAACGCCATCGCCAGTGCAGCGGGCAAAGCCCACCAGACGGGGGAGCCGTGGGTCATGCCGCCACAAACCCACAGTGATCAAGCTGTGATCGAGCGCTTTCCTCACGCGGCGCGCAGGCCGACGACTCCAACCCACCGACTCCAGGAGACGCTCCAGCTCCACCAGGTCCATGGGGCGGGACTGACTGAAGACCAGGCTGACCTGGGGATTGGGGGTTTGGCAGAAGCGAGCCTTCTCGCCATAGGCCTGCGCCAAAGTCTGCGCTGTGAGTGCAGGCGTTCCGATCACCCAGCGATTGCAACCTGCTCCCGATCTTGGCGTATCACCCGTGGGGTCCACGGTTCACGCCTTGCCCAAACGCCGAACTAAAGCCTGGCGAGCCCCCGTTCCTGGAGCTCCGCCAATTCCGCATAGAGACCTCCCAGAGCGCGGAGCTCCTGATGGGTGCCCTGCTCAATCAATTGACCCCGCCGGAGCACAAAAATTCGATCTGCGGCCTCAACAGTGGCCAAACGGTGGGCGATCACCACTGCGGTGCGCTTTTCGAGCAAACGATCCAGGTCACGTTGCAGGGTGGCTTCGGTGGAAGGATCCATGAAGGCCGTGGCTTCGTCCATCACCAACACCGTGGGATTGCGGATGGCGACCCTGGCCACAGCCAGCAACTGCCGTTCCCCCGACGACAGGTTGCCTCCCCGCTCCCTCAGGGTGGTGTCCAGACCATTGGGTAGTCGTTGCAGCAGAGGGTTGAGACCGAGATCCCGGCAGATGCTCCGCAGGCGTGCATCGTCGATGGGCACATCCAGACGCAGGTTGTCACCAACGGTGCCGCTGAACAGGAAGGTGTCTTGGAGCACCACCCCCAGCTGGCGACGCAACTCCTGCATCGGCAGGCTGCGGATGTCACGACCGTCCAGCAGGATCCGACCCTCCTGGGGTTCGTAGAGGCGGCAGAGCAGACGAATCACCGTGCTTTTGCCTGAACCGGTCGGTCCCACCAGAGCCACGTGCTCTCCCGCTGCGATCCGGAAGTTGAGATTGCGCAGGATCGGTTCGTCGGGGCGGTAAGAAAAGCTCACGTTCTCGAACACCACTTCACCGCGTGGTCCTCGGGCAGTGGCCAGCTGGCGGATGGTGCCGTCATCGGCAGCCTTGGCGTGATCGACGATCTCGAGCGGCTCCTCGAGCAGCTCGCCAATGCGCTCTACCGCGGTGAGTCCTCCTTGGATCTGGGTAAAGCGTTCCGCCAGCTGACGCAATGGGTCGAACAGGCGTTGTGAATAAAGGATGAACGTGGTGAGGGTGCCCAATCCCATCGCCCCTGCTGTCACCATCCATCCGCCCAGGGCCAAGACCAGGGCAACAGCACCAAGGGCGACCCATTCAATGAACGCAGAAATGCTGCTATCGAAGAAAATCGTGCCATTCACAGCCTTGCGGTAGGCCAAACCGGTGGTGTTGAAGCGTTCACCATTGACGGCCTCACGCCGGAACATCTGCACCACCTCAAGCCCCTGGAGATTCTCCTGAAAATCCGCATTGAGCTGAGAGAGTTCTTCTCTCACCCGGTAGTTGGCTTTGCGATAGCGGCGTTGGAGCCAGAGAATCACAAAAGTGACAGGAATCTGCGCAGCCAGCAGCAGCAGGCCCAGCCGCCATTCCACCAACAGCATGGTGACCGCAATCACCACCAGGCTCACTAGATCTCCCAACACACCAACAGCCCCACTGCCAAACACCTCAGCGAGGGCATCCACATCACTCGTCAGCCGGGTCAGCAACTTGCCCACCGGCATGCGGTCGTGGAAGCGGACCGAAAGGTTGATCGCGTGGGCGAAGAGGTCTTCGCGAATGCGGGCAGTGAGCCGCTGGCCCACCGCCTGAATGTTGAAGGTTTGCACCCCCTGCAACCCAAGACGCAGCAGCACCGACACCAACAGCACCGCCACGATGAGGCGCAAGGCCACAGGCGTCTCAAGCCCCTGAAGCAGCGGAAGCACCGATTCCTTGGTCTCACCCCCGACCCGGCGCAACACCGCGATTGCCTGGCCCACAAGCAAGGGCTGAATGGCTCCTGCCAGGGCCACGGGGATCAGCAGCACCAAGGTGAGCGACAGCCGGCGACGATCGCGACCGAGATAACGGCCCAGTCTCTTGACGCGCCTTAGATCGGAGCCCGCCATCAGGCGTTCACCAGTGGCTGCGGCGTTGCAGCCCGCATCGCATCAACAATCTCCCGAAGTTCCCCGTTGTCGAGACGCATGGAGAGGGGATGCCCCACCAGGCGAGCCGTGGTGTGGAACAGATCTTCAATGGCAATCAGGCCGTTGTCACGGAGGGTGCGACCGGTGGCCACCAGATCGACAATCGCCTCAGCGATACCGGTGATCGGCCCGAGCTCGACCGAACCGGTGAGATGCACCAGTTCGACAGGAAGTTCCAACGCATCGAAGTATTGACGCGCGCAGCGGGTGAATTTGCTCGCCACCCGGCAATGGGGAGGCAGGTCGGCGGCGCAGCGGTAACCGCTGCTTTCCTTCACAGCAACCGACATTCGACAGCCGCCGAAATTGAGATCCACCAACTGGGCTACGGGCATCTGGTGCTCCTTGAGCACGTCGTAACCGACAACGCCAAGCTGGGCCTGGCCATACGCGACGTAGACCGGCACATCACCGTTGCGCACCAACAAGGCTCGCGCCCGGCCGCAGCTCGACGGCACCATCAACTGACGGTTGTCGGGATCGAGCACCGCGGAGAAATCGAGACCGGCTGCGTTGAACCGCGCCACTGACTCCTTCAGCAGCGCTCCCTTGGCCAGAGCGACGGTGATCATGGACTGATGCGTCGACCTGGACTTTAACGATGCCCCCGACCCCAGCGAACGCCCCTGCCACCCACACGATGGGCGATGGCATCCATCAGCTCCCCGTTCTCAACGACAACATCATTTGGATCTGGGTGCGGGGCAATCAGGCCGTGGTGGTGGACCCTGCGGTGGCGGAGCCTGTGATCACTTGGCTCAGAGACCGCGACCTGCAACTCAAGGCGGTGCTTCAGACCCACCACCATGCCGATCACATCGGCGGCACCCTCAAACTCCTGGCGCAGTGGCCCGCGGCTGCAGTGGTTGCTGCGGCCGCCGACCTGGAACGGATCCCCTTTCAAACCGTGTCCGTGCGGGGGGGAGACCGATTGCCTCTGCTTGGTCAGCAGCTGGACGTGATCGATGTGCCAGCCCATACCAGAGCACACATCGCCTTCCTGCTGCCTGAGGGTGGCCGAGCTGGCGAGCCAGCGGCTTTGTTCTGCGGTGACACGTTGTTCAGCGCGGGCTGCGGCCGTCTGTTTGAAGGAACGGCCGCAGACATGCACAGGGCATTGCAGCGTCTCGGCTCTCTCCCTGACAGCACTACGGTGCATTGCGCCCACGAATACACCGAGGCCAATCTGCGCTGGGCGGCGCAGCGCGCTCCTCTCAATCAACAGATCCAAGCGCGGCTTGAGCAGGTGCAAAGCCTGCGCCGACAAGGGGCCAGCAGCCTCCCCAGCACCCTGAAGATTGAGCAGGCCACCAACCTGTTCCTTCAAGCATCCACCCCAGACGAGCTGGCGACCCTGCGCACTGACAAGGATCAGTGGCGCGGGTGATTGAGCTCAGTTTCTGACTGACGCAAGGTCTTCTCAGCTCTCCGCCGTGGCCACCAGTGGCATGCGCTGGGGATAGAGCAGCACGGATTCCCCGGCCCTGAGCCGCAGACGACAGCGGGTTCCGCGGCGATAGTCCTGGGCCAGGGGCAGCAGCAACCGCAGCTGCTGATCTGCTGCTTCCACGCGATAGAGCCACTCGCGCCCAAGAAATTCGCGTCCCATCACGCAAGCGTCCCCCTCGGGATCCAGCTCCAGGCTGATGGCAGAGGGGTCCACCAGCAACGTTGGTGCTTGCTCCTGCTCATGGCCAGAGTCAGGGCCGCGATCAGCGGACTGAGCAGAAGCCTGCTCGAGCACACCAAGCAGGCAACGCCAACGACCGTGCGGCTCTCGATGCACCGGCAAAAGATTGCCCTGCAGTACAAATCGCCCAACAAACGGACTCGCCGGTGACTCCACCAAGGTGCGGGGCGAGGCGCACTGATGCAGGATTCCATCCTTCATCACAGCAACGCGATCGCAGATCGCCAAGGCCTCGCCAGGGTCGTGGGTCACCAGCACACCCGATGTGCCACAGCGACTGAGGACTGCAGGGAGTTCACTGCGCAGCCTCAACCGCACTTCCACATCCAAATTGGAAAAGGGCTCATCCAGCAACACCACAGCAGGGGCCGGAGCCAGGGCTCGCGCCAGGGCTAAGCGCTGGCGCTGCCCTCCTGAGAGCTCGTGGGGAAAGCGTTTGGTAAGCCTCTCCAGGCCCAGCAGTTCCAACAACCAAGCGGCACGACTGGTGTCCTGACCGCGACGCAGACCAAAGCAGGTGTTCTCCCAGGCCGTGAGATGGGGGAACAGGGCGTAGTCCTGAAAGACCATGCCCACACCGCGCCGCTCGGGCGGTAGCCAACGCTGTGCCGACGCCACCGGCTGGCCATGCATCCGCACCTCGCCCAGAGAAGGCACCTCGAAACCTGCGATCAGGCGCAACAGCGTGGTTTTTCCGCACCCCGAAGGACCAAGCAAACCCACCAGCTCGCCGGGATGCAGGGTCAGGTCAATGCCCTGCAGCGTCCAGTCAGGATTGGTCGAGGCGTAGCGGTGCCAAAGCCCCCGCACCTCCACCGGTGATTGAACGGGTGAAGCTGAGGATTCGCCCGCAGCAGCAGTCCCGGCCTCAATGGACGTGTCACCAGACACTGTCAAAGGGATTGGCTCCCCGCCATGGTCACCGAAGGCGATGATGCAGACCCATTGTGCGTCCCCACCATGTCGACCTCACCCACCCAGGCAATCACCACCACTGCGGCGCCTGCTCCGGTGGGCCCTTACAACCAGGCGGTGAAGGCGGGTGACTGGCTGTACTGCTCTGGTCAGATCCCTCTGGATCCCGCCACAGGCACCATGGTTGGCGACGGTGATGTGGAAGCAGAGACCCGTCAGGTGCTGAAAAACCTCAACGCCGTGCTCACGGAAGCGGGAGCCGACGCTTCACGGGTGGTGCGCACCACCGTGTTCCTTGCTGATCTCAACGATTTCCAAAAGGTCAATGCCCTGTATGCGGGCATGTTTGGTGAGGGCGTGAGCCCCGCCCGTGCCTGTGTGCAGGTGGCGGCTCTGCCGCTGGGCGCCAAGGTGGAAATCGACTGTGTCGCTTATCTGGGTTAAGCACCAAAACCAGCGGGGTCGACCAGCGATTGCATAGGTTGAGTGTTGCGCTGCGAGACCCCATGGCCCAGGCCAAACTCACCATCGGTGAACTCGAAGCGGGTTATCCCCTCTATTGCAAAGCCCTGAGACGGCTGCTCAAAGAGGGGCGCAGCGTCGACGACATCAAAAAAACGGTCTGCTGGGGACACCTCGAAACCCTCAATCGCTGCCTGCCAAGTCGCTACAAGGCTCCCTCCTATCTGCTGGCACTGATCCGCCGGGATCTCGAAGCCCCCAAGGACTGATCAGGGCATCCCCAGCTAAGTGAGGGGCAGAGCTGGATCCTGCCCCTCCACCTCACCGAGAAACACACGGCTGCTGAGGATATCCGCTGCGGTAATGGTGATTAAGTCATCGCGATGCAGGGCCTGCCCCATGCGCGCAAACAGACGATTGGCCTGACGCAAGCGCATCCGATCAATGGCATTCCGAATCGAACGGGCATTGGCAAACAAAGGCAGCTGCCTGCGCCTTGCGATGTAGTCAGCGAATGCGCCGACAGCACTGTCATCAAAACAATAATTCTGCTGCTGCAGAAGCATCGTGGCAATTTGCATCAACTCCTCATTGCTGTAATCGGGGAAGTCGATGTGATGTGAAACCCGTGATTTCAAGCCCGGGTTGGACTGATAGAAAGTCTCCATTTCATCCTTGTAACCAGCAAAGATGACCACAAAATCGGAGCGTTGCCGCTCCATATCCTGAAGCAGGATTTCAATCGCTTCTGCCCCGTAATCGCGCTCATTACCGGGCTTATAGAGGTAATAAGCCTCATCGATAAACAACACACCACCCTGGGCCCGCTTAATCATCTCTCGGGTCTTTGGCGCAGTATGCCCGACGTATTGCCCGACAAGGTCATCCCGCGTCACGGTGACCACATGGCCCTTGCGTAGATAACCAAGACGATGAAGGATCTCTGAGATCCGCATCGCCACAGTGGTTTTGCCAGTGCCAGGTCGTCCCGTAAACGACATGTGAAGCCCGGGAGCAGCACTGGTGAGATCCATCGAGCGGCGAGCCTGCTCCACCAACAACAGGGCTGCAATCTCACGGATTCTGGTTTTCACAGGCGTCAGCCCCACCAGATCCCGATCCAGCTGCTCCAGCACTTCGGCTACGCCTGAATCGGCGTAGCTGGAGGCCAGGTCAATCGAGCAATCCATCGACGCCCGCCGCGAAGGCGTGGTCATCCTCTTGAAGTTGGGCTCCCTCACTCTCATCCAGGGGACGCAGAGTGATGTTCACGTAGGTGCGTCCAAAGCTGATATCAGGGAAGCGCTGTTGGTCTTCACTGAAGCTGCCTAAGCGATCCAGAAAGTCACGGGTGGCGCTGTACGTCTCGAATTCAAACCGTCGCTCAAGACGGATCGGTCGATTGCGCTCATCCCAACCGTGCTTCACCACAACCCCACCTGAACTGTGCTGAACCTAGAGCAACGCCGCACGACGGCAGCCCATCAAGCGCTCACCCCAAGCGCGAGCGTGATCACGATTGGCTTGCTGAGCAGCCGGATCGGTGCTGTCGAGTGGGTGCGGGAGGGTACCGGCAATGGCGGCATTGGTCACGCAGAACATCGACTTCTGGAAACTCACGCAAATCTGTACGTGAGCATCAACCTGACCCCGGCCATGGCTGTCGTACCAACGGCTCAACTCCTCAGGCAAGTTGCGGAACATGTCTGACATGCAGAGGCTGGGGGGGATGCCAGCGCCCATGCTGGGAATCGGATCGGCATAGAGAGCTCCGTACTTAAAGCTGCTGATATCAGGGGCAATCTGCTGAGCCTGGGCGTTGTAGGACACAGTGCCCAAGAAGGGCATACCTCGGAAAAACACCGCCTCCACGTAGGGAACGGCCACATCCATGAGGAAGGTCAGGCCGGCTTCAGGAGGAAGAATCCAGATCTCTTCCCCACCCTCTGTCACTTTGTATTCAATCGGGTGCGCTGCAGCCGTGACCAGACCGTCACGGATGTGATGCACCACATCATTGACGCAGGCCACCTCACCAATCTTGTAGCGACGTGCCAAATCAATGAAGATGTCGCTCATCACCCGCCAGAACAAACCGAGGGCGTAAATGGTGGTGAGCGATCGAATCGACTCCGGCGCAAACGACGGGAACAGTCGATTGATCACCGCCATCAGGGGGTCTCGGCGACAACGAAGCTGAATGATGCGCTCACAGGCCTCTAAAAAGGGCTCAGTATCGAAGTAAGCATCCATGCCACCTGTGGCATGCCAGAACATCGCTTTTTGGCAATATTCAGCGTATTCAAAGTTGATGCGGTCACCCATCAGGTGTTGCCAGAGGCGCTCAAACGAAAAGCCCTCATGGAAAAAACGCATCACTGGGAAGGGCTTCAACAGCTGCGTTTCACCCTGAAAAACCAGGTTGCGGCTGTAGGCATCAAGCACCAAGCCGTAACTCTCAAGCACATTCACCACCTGGAGCAGATGGTCTGGTGTATCAGCCAACAACGGACGATCCGACAAAAGCCGAGCCATCAGCTCATCAAGTTCAGGGAGAGCCTCGGTCGGGGAGGGGATCTGGGTCGCAGTCATCAGGACAGGCCTCCGGAGATGGTGGTGACGGCAAATTGACTGAGGCCCGTGGTTGTGGCTTCACTCAGCCCCACCAACAGGTGGGGGACAAGACCAAGAACAAGAATGCCAAGCGAAAGAAGGATGGCTGGCATCTGCTGGGCAAGGGGGACGGGAGAGAGCACACGAGGATTCGGATCCTGACCAGAGGCAACCGCAAGACGCCCAAAGAATGCTCTGTTGACCAGCAGCAGGAAATACACGGCTGTCAGGCCGGAGCCCACCATGCTGAGCAGGGTGGCTAAGGGGAACGGCCCGAGGCTGCCGCGGAAAATCAGAAACTCAGAAATAAATCCAGCCATGCCGGGAATTCCCGCACTGGCCATCACGCCAATGATCATCAACGTGCCACTGAGGGGGAGGCCCCGCTGAGGATTGAGCAGTCCCCGAAGGATATTCAGATCTCGCGTCCCGGTGCGTTCATACACAACCCCAACCACGAGGAAGAGAATGGCCGAAATCAAGCCATGACTGACCATCTGGAAGAGGGCTCCAATCAAACCGAGAGGGGTCGCTGCAGCAGCTGCCAGCAGCACATAACCCATATGGCCAACAGAGCTGTAGGCGACCATCTTTTTCATATCGGTCTGGGCGATGGCGGCAAGAGAGCCATAGAGCACAGAAACCGCAGCCCAACCAGCCAGCCAAGGCGCTGCCAGGTGCCATGCCTCGGGGAAAAGGCCAAGGCAGAAACGAAGCAATCCGTAGGTGCCCAGCTTCAGCAGCACACCTGCCAACAACACAGAGACTGGAGTTGAAGCCTCAGTGTGCGCATCAGGAAGCCAGGTGTGGAAAGGGAAGAGAGGGATCTTGATCCCGAAACCGATCAGGAGAGCACCCATCAGCAACAACTGGGTTGTGATTGGCAGTGCACCCGGGAGAACGGGGTTGAGGCTGAAATCAACGCTGCCGGACAGCAACGCCAGACCGAGGAAGGCTCCAAGGATGAGCATTCCCGACACTGCGGTGACGATCAGGAACTTGGTGGAGGCGTAGGCCCGGTTGGTACCTCCCCAGATGGCAATCAACATCCACAGGGGAATCAGTTCCAGTTCGTAGAACAGGAAAAAGAGAAGGAGGTTCTGGGCCAGAAAGGCACCATTCACCGCACCACTGATCACCAGCAGGAGCGCGAAATAAATCCTGGGGCGATTCTCAATCTTGCGGGATGCAAGAGCCGCAACGAGGCAGAGCACGCCATTCATCAGCACCAGCGGCATGGAGAGACCATCCACAGCCAGGGCATAGTCGAGACCGATGCTCGGCAACCAAGCAACGTGCTCAATCAACTGAAGACCTGAGTCAGCCGGATTGAAGGGGATCAGTAGGGCTGCACTGGCAACGCACTGTGCAATCAGCACCACGGCCGTGAAGGAGCGGAAAAAAGAACTGGTGCGATCACCTGGGATCAGAGTGATCAGCAATGCTCCCAGCAGCGGGATCAAGAGGAGAAGAGAGAGGAGCATCGGTGATCAGCGCAGCAGCCAGCTCAAGGAGCTGAGGAACAGAAGAATGGCGGCCACCACAGTGAGCACATAGGTCTGACTGCGGCCGCTGATGCTCAATTTGAGGCTCTCAGCACTGCTGAGGGAGAACCGAGCCATCCCATGAAGCAGTCCATCCACAACAACGCGATCAAAGGCGTAGGCGAGTCTTGAGAACCCGGCCACCACGTTCACGATGGTGATGCGATAGAAGCGCTCGGTGTAGAAGTCGAAGGCCAGCAGATCCTGCAGCCAACGAACGACGGGATTGATCGAACGAGACCAGGCCTTGCTCAAGGGAAGCAGGATGCCAGCAATCACGCCGATCAAGCCACTAC
>CAXQPR010000040.1:0-13107 GCA_964225855.1 Salipiger bermudensis
CGCGAGGCCTCCACCGTGGCGGAGGTGTCCTTCTTGCGGTCGTAGTCCAGGCGGATGTCCTGACCGGCACCGGCCACTTCCCGCACCAGAGCGAAGCGCAGGGCATCGGTGCCGTAACGGTCGATCAACAGCAGCGGATCGATGCCGTTACCGGCGCTCTTGCTCATCTTGCGGTTCTGCTCATCCCGCACCAGGCCGTGGATGTAGACGTCCTGGAAGGGCATCTCGCCGGTGAAGGCGCCGGCCATCATCGTCATCCGGGCCACCCAGAAAAAGATGATGTCGAAGCCGGTCACCAGGGTGCTGGTTGGGTACCAGCGCTGCAGATCGGCACTGTCCACATCGGGCCACCCCAGGGTGGAGAAGGGCCACAGGCCACTAGAGAACCAAGTGTCGAGCACGTCTTCGTCTTGCTCGATCTCAGCCGCCGCGCCGTACTCCGCCTTGGCTTTCTCCAGGGCTTCGGCTTCGTTGCGAGCCACCACATAGGGCGTGGTGTCGGTGTACTTGCCGTCGGTCTCGCTGATCACGAACCAGGCGGGAATGCGATGACCCCACCAGAGCTGGCGGCTGATGCACCAGTCGCGGATGTCGGTGAGCCAGTCGCGGTAGACCTTCTCCCAGCGCTCCGGGATGAAGCGGGGATCCTGCTTCTCCAGCGCTTCGCGGCAGCGAGCGGCCACCGGCTCGGTTTTGACAAACCACTGGGTGGAGAGCAGCGGCTCCACCGGCACCTTGCCGCGATCGGAATAGGGAACGCTGTGGCGGTAGTCCTCCACCTTCACCAGCAGCCCCAGCTCCTCCAGGCCAGCCACCACGGCCTTGCGGGCCTCGAAGCGATCCAGCCCCTCGAACTGACCAGCCTCCTTATTCATGGTCCCGTTCTTGCGCATCACCGTGATCTGAGGCAAACCGTGGCGCTGGCCGATGGCGAAGTCATTGGGGTCGTGGGCCGGCGTCACCTTGACGCAGCCGGTGCCGAAGTCCTTCTCCACGTGGTCGTCGGCCACGATCGGAATCTCACGACCCACAAACGGCAGGGTGAGGGTCTGGCCCACCAGGTGGGCGTAGCGCTCATCGGTGGGATTCACCGCCACCGCCGTATCACCCAGCATCGTTTCGGGGCGGGTGGTGGCCACCTCCAGATGGCCCTCGCCGCTGCTGAGCGGATAGCGGAAATGCCAGAGGTGACCATCCACCTCCTTCATCTCCACTTCCAGGTCACTCACCGCCGAACCCGAGGCGGGACACCAGTTCACCAGGTAGTCACCGCGGTAAATCAAGCCCTGTTCATGCAGGCGCACGAAGGCCTCCTTCACCGCCTCACTCAGCCCCTCATCGAGGGTGAAGCGCTGGCGTTTCCAGTCGACGGAATACCCCAAGCGCCGCAGCTGGCCCACGATCCGGCCACCGCTTTCGGCCTTCCATTGCCAGGCCCGCTCCAGAAACGCCTCACGGCCGAGGTCATGGCGGGTCTTGCCCTCTTCCTTGAGCTGCTTCTCGAGAATCGTCTGCACCGCGATCGAGGCGTGATCGGTGCCGGGCAGGCAGAGCACGTTTTTCCCCGCCAGGCGCTGATAACGCACGATCGTGTCGATCAGGGCCGTGTTGAAGGCATGCCCCATGTGCAGGCTGCCGGTCACGTTCGGCGGCGGGATCACCACTGAGAACGGTTCACCGGGAGCCTTGGGATCGGGATGGAACGCTCCCTGGTCCTCCCAGGCCTGCTGCCAACGGGCCTCAGTGCCAACCGGGTCGTAGGTCTTGGCCAGCTCGGACACGGAACGCGCACATACACAGCCGCCCATGCTCGCAAAGCATGGCCAGCCCCATCAGCACCAAGCCGCTCTGGTTTTAGCCCTGCGCCAGACGCTGCAGATACCCAGCCCTGGAACCGGCATTGATCCAACCCGTGGCGATGGTTTTGCTGGCGGTGGTGTTCACCCGGCCGCGGTGAATGTGGGACGGGCCCGCCGGAAAAATCACCAACTTCCCCCGTTCAGCCGGTTCGTGATGGTCTTGCCAGTGAAATTCCGTCCCCGCTTGATCGACGGAATCGCAATACAGGATCCAGGCCAACACGCGATGCTCCGGCTCGGTGGCTTCATCACTGATGGTCCAGTCGCAGTGCCACTGCTTGAACCCCTCGCCGGGGGCGTAGCGCTGGAGATTGAAGATCGGCATCACGAACAGCTCCTGATCCGGGCACACCGCCCGGAATAAGGGGCGCTCCTTGAGGTATTGCTCCAGAGCTGCCGTCACCCCGCGCATGATCACCTCAGAGAGGGCATAGGCATCAGGATCACTGCGATCGATCGCCACCAGGCTGATGTCGGTCGACACCTTCGCGGGTTCCTCTCCCCCCGCCGGACCAAACGCCACCCCCGGCCGCTGCAGATCGGTGCGGCGTTCAAAGAAGGCCATCACCCCATCGGCCACGGCGGCATAGCCGGCGTTGCTGTAGCGCCCGATCAGGTTCATGGCTGACCCTCCTGCTGAACATCGGTGCCAGCATCAGGCTTCCAGGCAATCGCCAACACTCCCTCCAGCTGCTGCCAGCGGGCCTGGTCAACGACGCGATCCAACAACCCGATCCGTTCCAGAGCTTTGGCAACACGATCTGCAGCCAGCAGGCTGGAATCACCAGCCACCTGGGGCAGCACCAGCACCTGCTGGTCGGCGGGATCGGCCAGCACCTGCAGCTCCAGATCGCTGAGCTCCCGCTCAAAAAACACGCGGCGCAGGCGGCTGGTGAGTGGTGCACCGAGGGCCTCGGCAAAGTGCTCCAAACTCTCCCGCTCTCCAGACAAGCCGCAATTCAGCGCCAGCCAGATCAGCAGCTTGGCCCAGCTGTCGACGCTCCACAGCGGCTGGAAGCTCTCCCGGTTCTGACGAATCAGTTCCAGGATCGCGAAATCAAACAAGGTGGCCTGCAGGCGCACCGGTTCTGGCGGCGTTGAGGGAGACGTGGAAGGAGAAGGGCTCATGGAGCCATCCTGACGGAAGGGGATCGACCTCTTCGATGGCATCACTGCAGCTCTACGGATGCTGGCGCTCCAGCGCTTCTCACCGGCTGCAAATCGGCCTGCGACTCAAGCAGCTTCCATTTGAGTACACGCCTGTTTCGCTGGATGAGAAGGAACAGCACAGCGATTGGTACCGAGCGCTTAATCCCCGCGGTGAAGTGCCAACGCTGGTGGTCGATGGCAGCCCCTGGGTGCAAACCCTGGCCATCCTTGAAACCCTCGACGAGCGCTTTGCCGACCAAGGCGTGCCCTTGCTCCCCCGCGACCCCGCGCAACGCCAGCTGTGCCGTGCGATCGCCGAGCAGGTGAACAGCTCACTACAACCGCTGCTGCTGCCGGCCCGACTCCGCCAACCGATTCTCCAAGCTGCAGACGCTGACTGCGCACCTGCGCTCGCGACAGCTCTGCAGGCCGGGGTCCGCGCCCATCAGGCCGATGCCCTCAACACCCTCAACAGCTGGCTCGAGGCCTTGCCCGGCCCCTTCTGCCTGGGCAGCGCCCCAACCCTGGCGGACACCTGCGTAGTAGCCCAGCTCGAAGCAGCCATGCGCCTAGGGCTCGACCTGAATCCGTTCAAACGGCTCAGCGAACTTCACACCCACTGCCTGCGTCACGAGGCCTTTGCCGCCTCGGCGCCGGAGCAGCAACCGGATGCGCCACATCAGGCGCCAGCGGGTTCATCCTCCGTCGCTGCCGGCCTGAACCGAAGCCTTCTCCTCTCCCACAAAGATCCCGTCCCTGAACTGGCCGCCTACCTCGGCAGCACCGCCAACCAACCAATCCCCGGCTTGCAGCAGCTGCGCGAACGCACCCTCCAGCACTACGGGGTGGTGGCCTCAAAAATGACCTCCCTTGATGGCTGCCTGCTGCTGCGATGGCTGTGCCGAAGCCGCGGCGTGCAGCGGGTGCTGGAGGTAGGCGTGTTCACCGGATCTTCGTCCCTGGCACTGCTGGACGGCCTCGAGGAGGAGGGCCACCTCACCGCGATCGATCTGGAGCCGCGCTTCACGCGCGAAGCGGAGGCGGCCTGGACCGCCTTAGGACGACGGGAGCAGGTGACACTTCTGCATGGCGACGCCAACACACGCATGGCGGAGCTGCGAGGCCAAGAGCGCTTCGATCTGATCTATGTCGACGGCGACAACGGTGATTACCTGCACCAGCTCGATCTGGCCCTACCGCTGCTCAACCCGGGAGGGTTGATCGTGTTCGACAACGTGCTCTGGCGCGGCCGGGTGGTGGATCCCGGCACCGACCCCTCCGCCCTGGCGCTGGATCACCTCAACCGGACGCTTCAGCAGCGGTCCAACCTGCGCTGCACCGTGCTCAGCCTCAGCGATGGCCTGGCCCTGGTGGAATCCCTCAATGCTCCGCCATCGCCTTGAGGTAATCCCCCAGCAAGGGGTGCTCCTCAAAGCCTGCCCAGTGCTCCCGTGCGGCAGCAGCCACCAACGCCTCCGCCCGGGGTGAAAGGTGCTGACGCCAGTTATCCGTGGTACCGGCCCGGAAATAGAGCTTGGGATTGAGGTGAAAACTGCCGGGATTCGCCGTGATGCCCTGCTTCATGGCCTGAAAATCCGTGGCCGCGGCAATCGCTTCGGTCCGCTCGGAGGGGAGCTCCTCGGCAGGGAAGAGAAAACGCTGCAGCTGCCTCACGCTGTCCTGCTTGCGCTCCACCATGTCTTCATAACGAAGCGCACAGATCTGGGTGGACTGAAGGCGCGGGCCTGGCTTCAACCAGCCACGCACGTGGCTGAAGTAATTGCCGAAATAGAGGTCACCCTGAACAAACAGTTCGGCAAAACGATCCAAATCCAGCTCGGGATCCACTTGGAGCAGCGGGTGGCGAAGCCAAAAGAAGTACTGCGAGACCAAAGCTGCCCGCGGATCACGGATGGCCACCACAAAGCGGGTTTGGGGATGGATCCGGCGGCAAGGGAGGTCATCAACGGCGCAATGGATGTACCAAAGCCGCGGCCGATCTGAGGTGGCGGCCAAAAACGTCTCCCAGTCCCCGGGAGTTTCCTGGGAGAGGAGCACCTCAGGCCAGGGCATGGCGCCATGACCGATATCGCCATCGGCCATCGGATGGCGGGCAGGAAGCTCGACGTTGGCCCGTACCAGCTCCACCAGAAATTTCTTGGCCAGGTGAGTTCCCACCTTCTGATGGGTGGCAAGAAACACGTCATTGGCCTGGGTGTCCCAGGTCTGGGTGAGATGCGCCGTAGCCCGCTGATCGATGAACGGGGGGTAGCAGCGACCGTTCCAGCGGTGATGCAAGAAACCCTCGGCATGGGCCAGGGCCGCAGGCTCGAAGGTGCGAAAGCTGTGGCCGGGCCGCATCGCCTCCAGGCGATCCCGCAGCACCGCAATCGTGCGATCCAAACGTTGGGAACGCTGCTGCAGGCGACGACTGGCAAACATCGCCTGCACCGATGGCGCAATGGCATGGGCAACCGCCTCAAGCTGCTCCTGATCGGCTGGGGTGAAGGCCTGCCCATCGCGGCGGTTCAACACCTGCAAAGCCCCCACCACCTCACCGTCCTCCGCCTGAATGGGCACGGTGAGCGCCGTGGACACCACGTAATCCAGAGCAGCCCCAGCCTTTTGATGGGCTCCGTCGTCATCTTCGAGGCCGCTGCGATTGATGCAACTGGCCGTGCGCACGCAGGCGCCCACCATCGAATCCTCAAGATCGGCACAGATCTGCCGCTGCATCACATCCGTGCCTGCTTCCAGCCAAAGCTCCTGGGCATCCGGGTCAAGCACAAACAGACCGCAACGCTCTGCCCGCACCAAACCAGGCAGGGTCACCACCAATAAAGCCAGCAAATCGTTGTTGCGCAGGGCATCCCAGCGCCGCGCCAACTCCTGGCGCCGTGCCACAACCCGCTGCATGCCCTGGTCCAGGGAGGTCATGGATCACTCGCGAAGCACTTGCAGTGTCGGAACCCTGCTGCCTGCTGACAATCCACAAGGCAAACTGTGGGCAGTTGAACTCATCCGATGACCCTGGATCTGAACGATCCCGAACTCGAGTTTTCGGATCTCGTTTACGCCTACCAGAGCTGGGTGATGGCGGTGATCAACGATGAGAAGCTCGACAGCGACGACCAGCTGCTGACCGACGAGATCACCGAAGACGCCCTGAACTCGATGCGCTTCCTCCCAGGCGAGGTCACCAGCGCGATCGAGACCAGCCTGGCCCGCGTCTACGACGTTGACGCCGACGAGCTGGCGGCCCTGCTCTTCCCCGAAGACTGAACCCAGGCGGCTCCAGCAGGATGGAGAACGGCAGCTATCTGCTGGGGACCCACGCCGAAGAGCTGGAGCGTCTGCAGTTTCAGAACCAGCTCTGGCGACCCACAGCCCAGGACGCCTGGCAGCGCGCTGATCTTCAGATCGGTGAGAGCGTGCTGGATGTGGGCTGCGGCCCAGGCTTTGCCGCCATCGATCTGGCCCGGGTGGTCGGCCCCTCAGGCCGGGTGGTGGGGCTTGAGCGCAGTGGCACTTACGTGAACGCTGGCAATGCCTTCGCCCGCCAAGCCGGCCTCGATCAGCTGGAGCTGCGCCAACAGGATGTGCTCCAGGATCCCTGGCCGCAGGAACGCTTCGATCTGATCTGGAGCCGCTGGCTGGCCATGTTTCTGCCCCAACTGGATCCATTGCTCGATGGCGTCGCGCAGTGCATCCAGCCTGGAGGCCGCTGGGTGATGCATGAATACGTCCACTGGGACACCTTTGCTCTCCATCCCCATGGCAGGGCCGTTGAGCGCTTCGGCCAGGCCTGCCAACGCAGCTTTCGCGACGGTGGAGGGGACCCAGACGTGAATCGACGCCTGCCCCAGATGCTCACGCAACGCGGATGGACCCTCGATGCCCTCCATCCCCTGCCGGTGTTGGGCGGCCCGGGCTCAATGGCCGCCCAATGGATGGAACGCTTTGTGGCCGTGTATGGCCAGCGGCTCCAGCAACT
Source organism: Salipiger bermudensis (assembly GCA_964225855.1). Taxonomy (GTDB): domain Bacteria; phylum Cyanobacteriota; class Cyanobacteriia; order PCC-6307; family Cyanobiaceae; genus Synechococcus_C. The sequence goes on from CAXQPR010000040.1 coordinate 7,003, forward strand.
GGGCTTGTGGAGCGAGAGCGACGCTGCCGAAGCCACTGCTGAGATTGCCGACAGCCACACCACAGCTGGCTGCTTCTGGGTCGGCCCCACCCTGCTGGAGGTCCGCGCCAGGCGCAATTGACCACAACCGCTCGTCAGACTGCGCTTCGTTTGTCGTTCCTCCATGGGCTGGTCCACCGCTGACATCCCAGACCAGCAAGGCCGGATCGCCCTGATCACAGGAGCCAGCAGCGGGCTGGGCTTGGAAACGGCACGCGCACTGCATCAAAAGGGGGCCACGGTGGTGATGGCCTGCCGCAGCCCGCGCAAGGCAGAAGCGGCGCGCCAACAACTGCTGGAGATGCACGGCGAAGGCGCCCTCGACCTGGTGGATCTCGATCTAGCTGATCTGGCGAGCGTGGGCCGCTGCAGCGATGCAATCCATCAGCGCTATGGCCGCCTGGATCTGCTGATCAACAACGCTGGGGTGATGGCGCCACCGCGCCTGGTCAGCCGCCAGGGCTACGAACTGCAATGGGCCACCAATCACCTGGGGCACATGGCCCTCACCACCGCACTGCTCCCACTGATGGAAGGGCAAGCGAACGCTCGCGTGGTGACGGTGACATCAGGGGCTCAGTATTTCGGACGCATTGCCTGGGATGACCCCAACGGGGAACAGCGCTACGACCGCTGGCAGGCCTACGGCCAGAGCAAGCTGGCCAACGTGATGTTTGCCCTGGAATTGGACCAGCGTCTGCGCACAAAAGGCAGCACGGTTCGCTCCCTCGCGGCCCATCCCGGCCTGGCACGCACCAATCTGCAACCGGCCTCCATCGCAGCCAACGGCTCCCGTATCGAGGCGTTCGCCTACCGGCTGATGGACCCGCTGTTCCAGAGCGCAGCAATGGGTGCCCTGCCCCAGCTCCATGCCGCCACAGCCCCAAGTGCCCAAGGGGGCGAGCACTACGGCCCGGATGGCTTCGGAGGCCTGCGCGGCTGGCCCAAACAGCAAGCCGTGGCGCCCGCAGCCCGCGATCCAGACCAACGGCAACGGCTCTGGGCCCTCAGCGAAGCTTTGCTCCAGGAAGCAACAGCCCCAGACAAGCCACACCGATCAACGGACCTGGCGGCAGGTTGAGCAGCAGGGCCAGCGCGAAACCTGCACCACTGAGAGCGACACCCACCAACGAGGCCCGCACCATGGCGGCCCGCAGGCTGGCCACCCGCTGCAAACCAGGCAGCGCCGGTGCACACAGCAGCGCGATCACCAGCACCACTCCCACGGCCGCCATGGCACTCACCACCACCAGCGCGGTGACACACGCCAAGGCCAAGCGGAGGCTTCGCACCGGCAAGCCGACGGCGGCAGCGCCGTCAGGGTCCACCCCGAGAAACACCAAGCTCCGGTAGGACCATCCCACCAACAGCAGCAACGATGCTGCGGCCAGAAGGGTGCGTCCGAGATCCGTGGTGCCCACGGCCAGCAGATCACCGAACAACACCGATTCCAGATCAAGGCGCAGATTCAACAGAGGAATCAACAGCACGCCCAAGCCGAGAAAGCCCGCCAGGACGGTATTCATCACCGCTTCATGGCTGCGGCCGTCCCGGCGCTGAAGACGCTCTGCCAACAAAGCGCCCACCACCCCACTCACCACCCCTCCAAGGGCCGGATCTATCCCGACGGCCAGAGCAACAGCCAGCCCGGGGAGCACCGCATGAGAAATGAGGTTGGCCTGCAGCAACCGGCGCTGCGTCACCAGCAATGTGCCCGTCGCCGGACAAACCGCACCCACCAACAGGGCCATCAACAGCGGCAGCAGCCACCAGGGCATGGCCTCAACCACAGCAGTGATTCCCCAGATCGGTGAGCGCAGCAAGAGCGTGACGCACAGCCGATGGCGTTCCATCGGCCTTCACCCGGCCATCAAGCACGATCACCCGGTCATAAACATCAAGAGCATCACCCCAGTCGTGGCTGCTCACCAGCAGGCTGTAGCCCGCATCAGCGAGCTGCCGCATCAGCTGCAGCAACTGCTGACGCGCCGGGGGATCGATCGCCGCACAGGGTTCATCGAGCAGCAGCACCCGCGCCGGCTGCATCAGGGCTCGGGCCAACAAGGTGCGTTGCTGCTGCCCACCGGACAACGCATCCAAACGGCGACCCGCCATGGCCAGCAACCCGACCCGCTGCAGTGCCGCATCAAGGGCACAGCAGCTGGTGCGAGGCCCCTGCACCTGCCCGAGGGCGACCATTTCACGCACCGTGATCGGAAACGACCAATCGATCCTTCCCCGCTGGGGCATCAGCGCCACCCGAGAACGACAACGCTGAATCGGTTGATCCCCAAGCCAAACAGCACCAGCCTGAGGTCTGAGCTGACCCTGCAGGAGATGGAGAAGGGTGGACTTGCCAGCCCCGTTCGCCCCCACCAGCGCCGTCAGGGACCCCGGCGTCAGTGACAAGCTCACATCCTCCAGGGCCAGCTTCTCGTCGTAGGCATAGGTAAGGCCCTGAGCACGCAGATGCTCCGACGCGACAGCAACGGGGTGCGCGGGGGACTGCGGCATCAGCGCTGGCCTCGACGGCGTGGCGTCTCCATTCTGGCCAGTTCAAGTGGGCGATACTGGGATCGAACCAGTGACAATCTCCTTGTAAGGGAGGTGCTCTACCGCTGAGCTAATCGCCCGGAGCCTCCATCTTGCCTGAGCGCCATGGCCCTTGGCCGCGACCATGATCGGGCCACGTGGGTGGCATGCATCCCCTTCGGACTCGTCCTCACCCCGTGGCTTGGCCTTGAAGCGGGCTTGATCGGAGCAGGGGCATTTCTGGTGGGAGGACTCTGGCTGTCTCCGGATCTCGACACCCTGTCCAGGCCCTTGCAGCGCTGGGGGCCCTTGCGCTGGATCTGGTGGCCCTACAGGAAGCTGGTGCCTCACCGTTCCCTGTTCTCCCATGGCCCCCTGATCGGCATGGCAGGGCGCCTGCTGTGGGTGCTGAGCTGCACGCTGCTGGGGTGGCTGCTGTTGAGCCTGTTGCTGCAGACCCTGATCGGACTTCAGACCGCCAGTCCCTCGGACCTGACCACCCTGCTGGTGCGCAGTGCCCAGACCCACCCGCGCAGCCTGCTGGCAATGGCCCTCGGGCTTGAGGGCAGCGTCTGGCTGCATCTGCTGCTGGATGGGGATCCCATGCCGGTGGAATGGCGGCGACGCAACCGCAGGCGACCCCATCGGTGAGAAGGTGAGCCCACGCCGATCAGCACCTTCCATGGCCGACCCCAACGCGACGGCACCCCAGAATCCGGATCCGCTGCGGCGACTGGAGGAAGTGGTGGCCCGCCTGCGCGATCCGCAAGGGGGGTGCCCCTGGGACCTGGAACAAACCCACCAGTCGCTGGTTCCCTACGTGCTGGAGGAAGCCCACGAAGTGGCGGATGCCATTCGCCATGGCGATGACAGCCATCTCAAGGAAGAACTCGGCGACCTACTGCTGCAGGTGGTGCTGCATGCCCGCATTGCCGGCGAAGACAACCGTTTTGATCTCAATGCCGTTGCCGACGCGATCAGCGACAAGTTGATCCGCCGCCACCCACACGTGTTCGCCGGTGGCGAAGCCAGCGACAGCGAAGCGGTGCGCCGCAGCTGGGAGGCCATTAAAGCGGCGGAACGGGGCAACCAAACCCCAAGCGCGAGCCCACTGAGCGATCAACTGGCGGACAAGGTGCGTGGTCAGCCCGCTCTTGCAGGAGCCATGACCATCTCCAAGAAAGCGGCCAAAGCCGGCTTCGAGTGGGACGACATGGCAGGGGTGTGGAACAAGGTGCACGAAGAGCTCGATGAGCTCAAAGAGGCTGTGGCTTCCGGCGATAAGGCCCACGCCCAGGAAGAACTGGGTGATCTGCTGTTCACCCTGGTGAATGTGGCGCGCTGGTGTGGCATCGAGCCGGAAGCCGGCCTGGCGGGCACCAACCAACGCTTTCTCGATCGCTTCTCACGCGTGGAAGCGACCCTCGGGGGCAACCTCCAAGGCCACAGCATCAAGGAACTGGAGGGCCTTTGGCAGCAAGCCAAGGCTGCGATCCGAAAAGACCAACAACAGCCGTAAGCCCAGCAAAAAACAGTGCTGGGCTCAGCAGATGCCGCGCTCAGAAATGGGAGTCGAGGGCCTGATCGGTGTGACCCCAGAGCTTCTGCTTGGTGGCCTCGGCACGACGGATGCAGGCCTGCGCATCCGCACGGGTCTTGCAGAGGCGCGCTCTTTCTTCAAGCGACATCAGGCGTACAAGCCGTCGCACTGTCCGATGCGGGGTGGAATCCATGCTCTCTCCCTCGAACCTTCACCTCACGTTAACCATGGGTTAACCAAAGCGCCACTACTCCTCCATGGAGGGGCGCTGCCTACGGGATTGCTTGAGTGCACTGCGACGGCCCTTGGCCTCCAGGCGCCGGCGCACCGCCGCGCGACCCGGGCGGGTGGGCTTGCGCTGGGGCGGCGGTGGCTTCAGACCCTCCCGCAGCAGATCCCCCAGCCGCGCCAAGGCCCGCTGGCGGTTCTGCCACTGGGAGCGCTCTTCTGCGGCGACGACACGCACACAGCCATCCACCAACCGACTGGCCAACGCCTCCCGCAGCCGCTCACGCCGGAACGGCCCCAACACCCGAGAGCGCTCCAGATCAAACACCAACTCCACCCGCGAATCGGTGGTGTTCACCCCTTGCCCCCCGGGGCCAGACGCCCGTGAAAAACGCCACTGCAACTCCGCAGCAGGGATCACCAAGCGCGCATTAACGGGCAGGTCCTGGGCCATGTCCCCACCCTGGCAGCCGGCCCCAATGTGTCAGCAAACCACTGTTTGGCAGCCGGCAACACAATCACCCGTCTGCACCACGGGTAGTGTCAAACAAATAATTCACACCTATTGCTGGTGCTGCGTTTCTTTGTTCTGACGGTGCTCTGCCTCCAGAGCTGGGCCATCTACGAGGCCAGACAAGCCGCTGCTGAAATTGAAATGACCCATGAAGGGGTCAAGCAGCAGCTCACCCCCGGTTGGTGAGCTGCTGAGGGATCCGGTAATCGATCGCATCCCACACCGGAAGGTTGAGATAACGAGCCAACACAACGGCATCCTCACGGATCAGCCGCAATGAACCGTGGTCGGTCACGTTCAGGCGGCTGCCATCGCTACGCACCAGGTTGAGTTCGTAGCTGTAGTACGAGCTCTTGTCGCCACGCACATCCTCACGAACCAGCTGAATGGCCTCCACATCACGCAGGCTGTGCGTCGTCGCGCCTTGGGTGAACTGGCCGGTGTACTGCTCAAACCGCGCCTCCTTGCGCCGGAACCACCACAGCAAAAACGCTCCCACCGCCATAAACACACAGGGAATCAGCGCAAACAGACCGATTCCGGGCGACTTAGCCGCCCACTCCAGCACCGAGACGCCCAAAACAGCGGCCAAAGCGATCGCTCCCACCGCCATAAACAGGATGCAAAACGCATAGGCACCCAGAGAGGTCTTGAACACCAGCTCGGAGCCACTCAGGCTGTTGCGGATCTGAGCTCGGTGGGTGCAGAAATTCGTGCCACCGCGCACAAGCGGTGCCCAGGACACCTGCAGCGCCACGGGATGGTTGAAACGGGTGACATCCAACAGCTCCCGCTTGTCCTCAAACACCGACAACAGGCGTTGCACCAGTCCCATGGGTGATTGCTGCAGCCGTAGCCATCCTTGCCACAAGAGCACGGTGTTGCCATGGGAGCCGCCCCTTTCCTGATCGCTCTGGAAGAACACTTCGCCGCGCCAGGCCTGCTCCCCGATGCGGAGGACGTGGCGTTCTTTGACCCTGAGCAACTGGCCCAGATCGACCGACTCCTGCCCGAGCTAGCCGATCAGCGCCTCACGGCCATGAACCAGGCCGGCATCCAGATCGCAGTGCTCTCGCAAACGGCCCCCGGCGTTCAAGGCATCCACAACGCGAGCGAAGCCGTTGTCTGCGCAAAGGCGGCCAACGACCATCTCAAACGCACACTCGACCTGCACCCGGATCGCTTTCGAGGCTTCGCAGCCCTGGCTCTGCAAGACGTGGGCGCCGCCTGTACTGAACTCACCCGTTGCGTG
>CAXQPR010000041.1:0-72689 GCA_964225855.1 Salipiger bermudensis
AGGCGGAAGCCTATCGATGGACAGGAATCGGAAACATGAAAACCTATTTGCCAGTGTTTTCTCTTATGGGGACGGGGGGATTTCAGGGAAACAATGGTTATCCTCAAACGTACTTGGGGATCGACCCTGGGCGTACTTACTACACGAATCGCCAATGGACAGCGAATGTTGGCATTGGCTTCAATTGGCAATTTGATGGTGGCCTCAATGCGGCCCTGGCGCAGCAGAATTTTGCCCAAAGTCGAACTGCGCTTGCTCTCAAAGCAAAAACGGAAGATCAGGTTGTGAGCGAGGTGAGATCAGCTTATGGGCAAATGCAAACCTCAGCGATTGCAATCAAAGCAGCTCGTCAGAGTTATCAAAGTGCCGAATTAGCTCAAGCTGCAGCCCGAGCTCGTTTCGAAGTTGGGGTGGGTGATATCACAGCAGTGGTGCAGGCCATTAATCAGCTGTCGCAGTCCTCTGAGCAGATTGCTAATTCAATTTTGAACTATAATAACTCTATTGCACAGTTGTATCGTTACTCTGCAACATGGCCGGTAACGGCTAGACAAGAAGTGGAAGAGCGTGTTCACAGCCTGCGCAATTCCACCTCGCCATGACTCAGCTTTTCACCCAACGCGCTCTTCAAAAACGGCGTCGTGTTGGTGACCGTAATGGACCAGTTACGTTACTCACCCCTCCTCTTCGCGCCACATTGGTGTTGGGTGGTTTGATTGCTTTAGGTGGTGGCCTTTGGGCCACTTTCGCGCGAATCCCAGTGAGTGTGCAAGGCACCGGTGTTTTGTTGCCTGTGAGCACCATTAATTCCAGCTTGAGCGGTACTGATGGTTCGGCTGTTTATATGTTTAATCGGCCTCAAAAAAGATGGCAAGAACAAGCACGGCTTTTTCTTGAGACGCCGATGAAATTTAACGATACTGAGATGGCTGAGCTTGCAGTTGATATTTACGAAGCCAGTCAGCCGGGTTTACACTCGGCCACAGGCAATGAAGAGAAAACAGCTTCTTCACGTTTTTCAGAGAGCCTTAAAGAAGCTTTTAACGGTTTAAAAGTCTCAAAGGGCAGGCTTTTGCTTTGGGTCCAGTCATCAGCAGAGCTTGAGCAGTTAAGCAGTGCGATTGATCAATTAAATCGTACACTTCGCAAATCAGTCGAAGAGGCAACAAATATCGTGGCTAAACAAGAAATGCTAAAGGATGAGTATGCCAGTCGATCCGCCTATTTAGAGAGTATGAAGCCTCTTGAGGCTAAGGGTTTTGTGAGTCGCTCACAGATATTGGATCAACAAGCCACGATCGATCAACTACGTTCGCAGATGCGCGGCAACGATAATGAATTAATACGGATTTCGTCTCAAAAAGATCAGGCTTATCAGAAAGTAAGAACGCAATTGGCGCAGCTTGTGAATAATCAGCTGATTTATGCGCCACGTGATGTTTATCTGTCGACGATTATCCCAAATGATGGGGAAAGTGTTACCAAGGGTGAGGTGCTTATGGAATTGAGTGAAAATCGTCTTGATGCCCCGACCATGATTCCAGTTTTTCTATCAAGCAGTGAAATGGCTCAGGTGTTCCCTGGTATGTCTGCTCTTGCCACCCCCTCTGGTTATAAGCGTTCTGAAGTGGGTGGGATCAAGGGCACCGTGATCTCCATGGGTAAATTGCCGAGCGGTGTTGACCAAGTCACTGCCCGAATTGGTGTGAAAGCGATGGCACAAACAATTGTCAATCGTGAACCTTCTCCCACTCTTGCCGTTGTGGCTTTAGAGCGTTCTAATCAAACCACTCCGATGAATAGCGGTGGTTACGTCTGGAGTTCGAATTCCGATTTGCCTTTCCCTCCTACTCCGGGCGATCGAGTTACGGTTGAAATTACGACTCGTCGTGTGGCTCCAATTGCGCTTGTTCTGCCAGCGATCAAAAATTTCTTTGGCTTGACCCCTCCGGATAAAAAAACTCCTGGTGGTTCAATCCCTGAATCTCAGAAGCGATCAGGGCGGTGACTTGATGACGAAGCAACTCTCAAAAACTCGGATCAATGCACGTACTCGATTGCAGTATGAAGCGGCTGAATGTGGCGCTGCTGCATTAGCAACTATCTTGGACTATTTCGGCAGAATTGTTGAGCTCAGTGATCTTCGCCAAGCTTGTGGTGTCAATCGTGATGGCTCTAATGCCAAACAACTGCTGGTTGCAGCACGTGGCTATGGATTGAAAACCAGGGCGTATCGTTGCACTGGCGAACAGCTACGCGATGAGGGACGATTTCCTTGCGTCATATTCTGGGGCTTCAACCATTTTCTCGTTGTCGAAGGCTTTGAGGGAGATCACGCTTTTCTGAGCGATCCAGCTCAGGGTCGTGTACGCGTCCTGATGGACGAATTCTTAGATAGTTTTACTGGAGTCGTCCTTGAGCTTGAGCCCGGACCTGACTTTCAAACAGGTGGTTCTCAGCGATCCCCACTCTGGGGTCTTTTGTCGACACTTTGGCCCTATCGCAATGCATTGCTTCAGTTGACCTTCATGGCAACTGGTCAAGCCATTCTGACCTTGTTGGTTGCTGGCCTGACGTCCACTTTTATTGATAGTTTTCTCCAGAACCAACGATTATATTTTGGTATTCCAATTATTTGGCTTCTTACGGCTGCCGTTCTCGGTTGGTTGTCGTTATTGGCTGTTCAGTACGTCATCTTGCGCCGGATGACGTTGCTGTTGTCTAAAAAGATGACTGCGAATTTGTTTCGAAAACTTTTTAGTGTTACCTATAATTTTTATCAAACTCGTTTCCAGGGTGAAATTGCTAGCCGAATGCTCCTTGGGATGGAAACAACCCAAGTTCTTGTTTCTCAAATTATTACCTTCTCGATTAGCCTTTGGACAGGGCTGATTGTTCTTGTTTTTGCTCTGGTTATTTCCGCATGGCTTGCAGTTCTAGTCATCATCGTCATGGGCGGGAATCTTTTCCTGAATTGGTGGTTAACCGAGAAGCGTTACGACGCCAATCGCAAATTGGCGATTGAGCAAGGAAAGGCACAAGGTAAGGGCTTGCAAGGCATTAATAATATTGAAACACTGAAGGCTTCAGGCCTTGAATTTGATTTCTTGAGTCAATGGCAAGGAAGTTTTGGAAATGTTGTGGTTCAGAATCAGCTTCTGGGTGCTCAGATGGCCTTTTCGACGATTACGGCTAGTGGTAGTACCTTTATGCTGAATGCTTTGATTATCGCAGTTGGTGGTTTTCTTATTATTCAAGGAGAAATCTCTTTAGGAACTTTAGTCGCTTTTCAGTTCATCCAGGGCCAGTTAACGGCCCCAATTTCATTATTGCCGCAATTAAATTCTGTCATCCAGAGACTCATTGGAGATATGGGTCGCCTCGAGGATCTCAAGAAGAATGAAGATGATCCTTTGGTGCGAAGTTTTCATCTCTCTTCCTCACTATCTGATTCAGACGGTCATGATTCAGACCTTCTTCGCCTAAAAGGATCTATTGAGTTGAGGGATCTCAGTTTCGCCTTTGATCCTGTTTCGCCACCTTTTATCAGCAATCTTAGTCTCTCTGTTCCCGCTGGTTCTCAGTTGGCAATTGTTGGTGGTAGTGGCTCAGGCAAAACAACATTAATCCGTATTTTGGCTGGTTTATATCAGCCCACTGCAGGCGAATTGCTATACGACGATAAGCCTTGGACTGCCCATGGTGATGCAGTGATGAGAAATAGTTTGGCTTATGTCCCACAACAGGTCTTTGTCTTCAACGCCAGTGTTCATGACAACCTGTCTTTGTGGCGTCCTGGTTACAGCCTGGAGCAGCTAGAGCATGCTGCAGAAGATTCCCAGATTCTACATACTATCAATAATCACCCCGAATCATTTCATCGCCACCTTCGAGATAATGGAAGTGATTTGAGTGGTGGTGAGCGTCAGCGACTTGAAATATGCAGGGCCCTCTTACGTGAACCAAGTATTCTTTTATTTGATGAGGCAACGAGTGCTCTCGACAATGAAACTCAATTTAAGGTCCTGAATGCTCTGAAGCGCAGAAAAATAACAGTTGTCAATGTGGCGCATCGACTCGATGCTGCTTTGCGCAGTGATCAAGTTCTCGTCATGCAAAATGGTCTGGTTGTTGAGCGGGGCTCCCCATCAGAACTTCTTTCTCAAGCTGGACCTTTTTATCAACTTGTTCAAAACGAGAGTGGTCAAGCTAATAGCTTAGAGGTGCAGTTATGAGCTTGGATTTTTCCCGGCAAGCTCTTCGTTCTGCCCGTGATCTTGAAGAGGAGCTTTTGTTCACTCCTCCTGTTGAAGATGATCAATACCCAGAATTGCGCCTGCTGGGCTTTTGTATGACGCAATTGGGATGCCGGACGATGGCTTTGGAGCCACTTCCTGGCGCCGATATTGTTCAATTGCTCGATTATAATGATATTCATCATAGGCAGATAGCAGCACCTCGTGATCTTGACACCAATCATTGGGATTTAGATCCTACGAATGATAATGAATTCCCTTTGATGATTGTTTTTGATTCTGATCATCAACAGCCTTGGGCTCTATACCGTCGTTCTGGTGAAAACTGGCTTTATAGCGCTCATCAGCAAGCGCATGTTCGGGCAGAAAGTGGTCCTGGCTTAATGGGGGATGCTTATGAAATTTATCCATCGTTGCCGCCATTGGTGCCAGGTCCTCTGTCGGTTTTGCAATTCGCTTTTGCGGCAGATTTCTACCCTATTCTTGCGCTTATCGTCACCTCTGCTGTGGTGATGGTATTCAATCTCTCGATCCCAATACTAACCAACACTCTTGTCAGTCAGATCCTCCCTCAAAATGATCAGAGACTTCTTGTCGAGAGTTTTATTGTCGTCTTTCTGATTGTTTTGGGTTCGATTGCTGCTTCTTTTTTGCAGAATCTGATGATGCTCAGGCTTGAGAGTGTGGCAGACCTCAGGTTGCAGTCTGCAGTTTGGGATCGCTTAATGCGTTTGCCCATGAGTTTTATCAGTCGCTATACCACGGGAGATCTTGCATCACGCGTGAATTCAATTAGTCAACTTCGCCAACTTCTGGGTAGTGGTGTGTTGACAACGCTGCTTTCGACCTTGTTCGCATCCAGTTATTTTGTACTGATGTTTGTGTATGACAGTCAGCTTGCGTTTTGGGCATTGGCGTTTACGACTGTTGCTGTTGTTTGCTTGTTACTGATTACCTGGCGCTCAATACGTCTTCAGATGCCATTGCTTGAGAGTGGTGCTGAAATTACTAATTTTTCCTTGCAGTCTGTAATGGGCATGCCTCAGATCCGCACCGCTGGTGCTGAGCCTTTTCTGTTGTTGCGTTGGTTGCGTGAGGTGAATCGATATGCGCTTTTGCAATTGCGGACCAATGTCTACACCGACGCCATTTCTCAGTATGGCGAAATTGTTACTCCAATTGCTTCTCTGTTCCTGTTTGCGGTTATCGCTTACAAGATTCTCTCCTCTCCTGAAAATGTCAGTCTCGATCAAACTGTTGTCGCTTTTATCTCCTTTAATGCTGCATTCTCAAGTTTTAATGGTGCCGTCACCAATGCGGTGAACATGCTCGCCAATACTGCCGGTCGTGCGGCGGTTCTCTGGAGGCGAGCTGCACCTGTGATGTACGCCGATGTTGAAAGGGGTTATCAGGCTGACGCCTTGCGCCATTCCCTCCGTGGAGAGTTCCGGCTTCACAATATCTCTTATGAGTTCCCAGGAAGTGCGGACCCCCTTTTTAGCAACCTCTCATTTGATATTCCTGCTGGGAAGCATACGGCGATCACTGGTGCCAGCGGCTGTGGGAAAACAACTCTGGTGCGTATGTTGCTTGGTTTTACGCAGCCGCAAGGTGGTGAAGTCCTCGTTGATGGTATTCCATTGACCCAGCTTGCAATCCGTGCCTATCGCCGCCAGTTGGGTGTTGTGATGCAAACCGCACGCTTAAATGCTGGTTCGATTTTTGATGTCATCTCCGGTGGTCTTCAGTACACCGATGAGCAGATCTGGGATGCACTTGAGCGTGCTGCGATTGCGGATGAAATTCGCGCCATGCCAATGCAGCTTGAAACTTTGTTGAGTGATTCGGGGGGGAATGTGTCCGGTGGTCAGGTCCAGAGGATTGCCATTGCGCGTGCCTTGATTTCCAATCCAAAAGTGTTGATTCTGGATGAAGCTACCAGCGCTTTGGATGCCCGCTCCCAGCAGCACATTACTGAAGTCGTGGACTCACTCGGTATCACTCGCATTAGTATTGCCCATCGTCTTTCAACGATCGAGCGTGCAGATCAGATTGTTGTTTTAGAAAAGGGGTTGCCTGCCGAGTTTGGTTCCTGGGATGATCTTAAGGACCATGGCTATCTGAAGAAAATGATTGATAGTCATTGATCCCGTGTGTTTATTCGCTCCACAGCCCTGCAGTTAGCAATCGTCTTGTTGTCTTTTTGGATTGATCATCTCTGAGTAGTGCCATCCCAATACCGCTCAGGCCTGTGAAAAAACCGGGAAGGATCAAACTGCTTTCTTTTGCTGCAAAGCAAATCAGGTCTGTCGTCTTGCTTGACGTGCGCTTCATGAGTGAAGTGTGAATTTGCATCGTTCTCTCGCGGCCAAGATCGGCAACATGCGCTTCGACTCCCCACGGGCCATCACACAACATTTCCAGAATGACGGCGAGTCCTGCCTGGCCACAACAAAGATGGTCAGATTTCAGTTGTTCGGCTGATCTTGTCGTTGTCCGAATAGCGCTGTGGATCTCATCGAGGCACTGCTCATCCCAGAGATCTGTTTGCCATAGGCAGGCGCGAGCGACTCCGATGCCTGGAGCTCCATGGCACCAGCTGCTCATAAAGCTTCCAGATTGACTGATGTCTCGGAAATCTGGCCAATTTTCTTCCTTCGCGTCGAAGTGTGCGCGCTCATATTGCAATGCAGCTCTGGCGCCTTCTAGGAAGCGAGGCTCATGGGTGGCCCGATGAAGCTTGGCGAGAGCTGCAGCGTGTCCTGCTGTTCCGTGGGAAAGCCCTAGCAGTCCTGGTGTGTTTTTTGTTGTGCTAGGCCACGATCCATCATCCCGTTGTTGCTCGAGAAGATGGTTGCCTGCATGAACCGCAAGTTCGATGGATCTTTGCCCCCCCAAATGCAGCAAGGGGCCAATCAGTCCTGTGCAACCACCGATTAAGTCAAATTGTTGGTCTGCATTCAGAAATCGCTCACGTCCAGAATTGATCAGGCTTTGCGCCCATGATCTTTTGCCTAGACACTGCAAAGCGAGCAGCATCCCTCCGCATCCACTCAGCCCCAACGATTGATCACGCCACCAGCGCAGCCGTTGGTCCTCCGACGCTTTTTCCGCAAGTTGCTGAATGGGCTGCAGAACGCCGCTTTGTAGCGCAGAGCTTGGCGGGCTGATGCCATCGATGCGTCTGAGAGTGTGGTCAAGAATGGCAACGCCACTCGAGCCGCCATAAAGGGAAAAGCCCACTGGGCCGAATGAGAATGATTCACCATCGGCACCCAAATCCATGCCAAGCCACTCCCTCTGTCCACTGTTGTCTGCGATGGCCAGATCAGCGAGGCAGCTCATCACTGTTCTTGCTGCTAGCTGGTAGTCAGCATCACTTCTGGTGTGGCTGGTTTGATTGTTGTCTTGCGGGTTGCTGCTGTTGATTGCGACGCTTCTTTTCCTGCGTATTTTCTGGGCATTGCAAGTGCCGCGAATGAGTTTGATTTGGAATTCAACCTCGTTTGCATCCAGTTGTTTTAAGCGATCCTTGGCGGCGGTCAGTCCGCTTGTTTCGATATAACCAGGAAGTTGTGTGTGTGTGTGATTGAGGTCGAGTGCGTCGCCATCGATCTGGTGCGTGAAGAAGGGGATATCCAGTTGCTGCATTTGTTCAAGCTCTGCCGCAAAAACGGGCCAGTGCAGCGGTTTGTGTTCCGCAAGAAGAAAGCTTCTGCTCAATTGTTCGAGCTTGATGGCTTGAGTCAGTGGTGATCGTAATGCTGCTGGTTCAAGCTGTTGTCTTTGGATTGCAAAATAAACGCGCGTGGCTCTTAATACAATCCGTCTTCTCAGCCCTTTAAATCGGTTGAAAAATGTATTTCCTTGAAGCCATTCGTCCTTCTGCCTGATCAGCGTCTGATTTTGTGCTCTAAATCCCGCGCAGAATGTATCTAGATGAAGGATGAAGGGGTTTGAAGCGCCAATGCCGATTGGCAGGCTTGTCGGTATGTCTGCTTTTTTTTCGATCAGCCCCGGCATCATCCCATCGCTATTGAGCCCAAGCCATCCGGAGGCTTTTTGAATGTCTTGCTTGGGTGGGCTAATGCCTAGAGCGCTGATGTCCATGGCCAATTTCTCCTTTCCTAGAAATATCCATTGAGGCATCAGTCCCGACCTCAGGATTGATCGTTGACATCGCTTCTGCAGGTCTGATGGCTCTAGCGCTTCTGCGGAGTCGTTGTTGATGTGGTTTGGTACCTCTGCTTCGAGGAGCGTTTCGGTATCAATAAGTAGAAGCTGATCCCCACAGGCGATCAGGTTTTCGTGGTGACAATCTGTGCAGCCTAAGAGGTGTAGTATGGCTGTTAAGCGTCCAGCATTTTTGTAAAAATTGTTCAGTTCTTTGTCGTTTTTTGATGGCTGATGACTGACGTATTCCATGTATCCATAGCCGTCTCCGTTGTGAATGGTGAGTGTGCGCAGCGGTGTGTCTGAGCTGCTCTGATTGACCTCTCTCAGTAAGTCTTGATACGCAGCATCGACTCCCATGTCTTTGGGCTTGTAGACGAGTTTCTGCTGTTCTTTTCCAGGTCCTGCAAAACCGAGGATCGCCACCGCCCTCCCGCCTCGGTGTGGATCGCTGAGGCCCTGGTGGATCGTTTGTAGGGGGGTGTTTATGGGGATGCCGTAAAGGTTTTCGAGGATCTGGCGGTCGTTGCCGATCCGTTCCAACATTTCTTGGCTTCCGTTCAGCCATAGATGCACGGCCGTGCCAATCAAACGCCCGAGTTCCGGAAACTCCTCAAGCAGTTGTGTTAAGCCATCCTGGCGATGATGGCGAATGAACTGTTCGTACCCTTCGCGAATCGGTGGGCCTGAGCCATCGCCGTTGCTCCCAAGGTGGGCCAGCAGCATGACGCCTGGTGAGCGTTCACTATTGAATTTCTCCCACAGAACCTGTTCGCCAATCGAGCAGAGGCGGTTGAGCAGGCTGTTTGTCAATTGCTGAAAAATGTTGTCTTCAATGCCGTCAACGCTGGTCAATCGTTTCTTTAGGCTTTCTCTGGCTGTGTCACAGATTGGCTGCCAAAGATCTTCAAATGGCCGTTGTTGATTGTCTGGGCTAACGGGCAGAAGCGGTTGTTCCCATGCTTTTTGAATGGCTAGGCGGCATTGGTTCAGGCAGCTCTGCCAATGGCCTTCAAGAGGATTGGTTTTAGTGGGAGCTGTTGAAAGATGTTCGCGGAATCCTTCTTCCGTTAGATCATCCCAGGCAAGGCGTCTTGAGAGTTTGTGGGGTTCGTCGGGTGCAACGATTTCCAGCCAGTGCTGCTTCCAGTTCTCTCTCATCTTCCATCCCTGATCTCGTTTCGAAACCTAGATGTGATGTCAGGTGGCTGCAGTGCTTTGCAATGTTGTTCAGCGCAGGCAGGCCATCGGGTGCCGCGGCGGTAGGCCTAGTGCTTTTGCTACTCCGGGATGGCACACCGCTCCCTGCACCGTGTTGAGGCCGGAGAGAAGTTCTGGTCGCTCGGTAACGGCTTCTTCCAGTCCCCTGCCGGCGATACCAAGGATGTACGGCAACGTCACGCTCACGAGCGCCTCGGTGGATGTAAACGGCACTGCTCCGGGCATGTTGCCGACGGCGTAGTGCTGCACGCCATGGATGTTGACGGTGGGGTCGGTGTGGGTGGTTTCCCGGCTGGTGGCGACGCAGCCTCCCTGGTCAAGTGCCACATCCACGATCACTGAACCGGGCTTCATCTGTTGGACCAGGTCTTCGTCCACCAGGGTCGGCGCCCGACCTCCAGGGGTGAGCACCGCGCCAATCAGCAGATCGGCGCTGGGCACGAGACGTTCCAGCAGTCCACGGCTACTGACCACGCTCATCAGTCGGCCACGCCGCGCCGCTTCAAGGCTGCGCAGTTTTTCCGGCGAGCGATCCAGCAACATCACCTCCGCATCCATCGCTGCGGCCAGTCGGGCGGCATTCCAGCCCACGGTGCCGGCGCCGAGCACCACCACCCGAGCCGGCTGGACCCCTGTGCAACCGCCCATCAACACCCCGCGGCCACCGTGGGGTTGCTCCAGCAAGTGGGCCCCCACCTGGGCGGCCAGGCGGCCAGCGATCTCGCTCATCGGCGCCAGCAAGGGCAGGCTGCCGTTCTCGAGCTGCACCGTTTCGTAGGCGACGCCGGTGGTGCCCGCATCCAGCAGGGCTTCGCCCACCTTCGGGTAAGCCGCCAGATGCAGATAAGTGAACAGCACCATGTCGTCACGTAGGAAGCCGAATTCCCCCTCCTGGGGCTCTTTGACTTTCACCACGAGATGGGCGGCCCAGGCTTCCTCCCGGGTCACCACCCGCGCACCTGCTGCTGCGAAAGCTTGATCACTGATGCCGGCCCCCGCCCCGGCCCCGCTCTCGATCCGCACTTCCAGCCCCTGGGTGACCAGCTCGCGCACCGCATCTGGGGTGAGCGCGACCCGTTGCTCATCAACTTTGATTTCGCTCGGGACACCGATGGTGGCCATCGGTGCCGTGAGAACGGAGTGGGCCATGGTTCTCAGGAATTGCCCTCAATCTGGCTCAGCCAGACGCAATCGGCAGCCTCCATCCGCTGCCAAAAGCCTGGCTGCTCACCTTGAGGAGTGGTGCGGCTTGGTGGCGTTTGAATTCGGACCGCCGGAACAGGCGAAGCACCCGATCGATCTCTGCAGCCGGATGGCCCCGTTCCAGCAGTTGCTCGCGGCCGCAGTGCTCTTCAATCAGATCCTTCAGCAGGGGATCGAGCACGCCGTAGTCCGGCAGGGAGTCGCTGTCTTTCTGATCCGGTCTGAGTTCGGCGCTGGGGGGTTTCTCGCGAATCGCCTGCCCGATCAGGTCGCCTTCGAGGGGCAGCTGGAAGTCTTGGCGGCAGTCCCTGGAGCAGGGGCTGTCGAGCCAGTCGCACACGTCGAACACGTTGGATTTGTAGAGGTCGCCGATCACCGCCAACCCCCCGTTCATGTCGCCATACAAGGTGCAATAGCCCACCGCCAGTTCGGATTTGTTCCCCGTGGTCAGCAGCAGCTGACCCTGTTGGTTGGCCACAGCCATCAGCAAGGTGCCGCGGATTCGCGACTGCAGGTTTTCGGCGGTGACACCCGCTGGTGGCCCCGCCAGAGCTGGCGTGAGCGCCGCGTCATAGCCCTGCATCAGTGGGGCGATCGGCAGCGTCTGGGTGCTGAGCCCCAGGCGGCTGGCGAGAGCCGTCGCATCGTCGATCGATCCCTGGGAACTCCAGGGGGATGGCATCAGCAGACCTTGCACGCGATCGCTCCCAAGGGCGGCGGCGGCAATTACGGCCACCAGGGCCGAATCGATGCCGCCACTGAGTCCCAACAAGGTTTGCTGGAAGCCACATTTTTCCGCGTAGTCGTGCACACCGAGGACCAGGGCTCGAAACAGCTCCTCTTCCACTGGCATTGGCGACGCTGTGGATGCCAATGGTGTGGATTCGTGCGCTAAGGCATCCCACACCGCGACGGATTCACGACAGCTCGGCAGTTGCAGAGCCATTGACCCTGACGATTCAGCCCCCTTGCCCGGCAGCACCACAAAGCTGGCGCCGTCGAAGACCAGTTCGTCATTGCCGCCCACCTGGTTGACGTACACCACCGGGCACCGCAGCCGGTTGGCCGCTTGTTGCGCCAGCTGATGGCGAACGGCGGTTTTGTCCCGCCCGAAGGGTGAGGCTGAGAGGTTGATCAGCAGATCACACGCTTTTGTCGTTAACGCGGCAATCGGGTCCGGACCACGCAGTCGCTGACCGTGCAGAGCTGGATTCACCCACAGGTCTTCGCAAAGGGTGAGGCCCAGCTGCCAGGCCCGGTCGCCAATCGGGAATGTCAACACGGAGGGCCCATCGGCGGGCCGGAAGTAGCGGCTTTCATCGAAGACGTCGTAGGTGGGCAGCAATTGTTTGCGCCCCACCACCTGCCATTGGCCATGACGGATCAAGGCTGCGGCATTGAACAGGCGGGGATGCTGGCCATCGGCAGCAGTGTCTACCAGGCCTATCAGCACTCCCAGTTCTGCATCCAGCTCAGCCAGTTCTCGGCTGAGCTGATCCATCACCTGCTGTTGTTCCTTCACCCGCGCGCTATTCAGCAGCAGGTCGCGAGGGGGGTAGCCCCAGATCGCCAATTCCGGCGTCACCACCAGATCAGCTTGCTGTTCCTTCGCTTGCCGGCTGGCTTCAAGGATGCGCTGGGCATTGCCGCCCAGGTCACCGACCAGAGGATTGATCTGGGCCAGAGCAATGCGCATGAACCTTCAGCGTGCGGCGGGATCGGGTGTGGCGCTGAAACCGTAGAACCCTTGCTTCTGCAGCAGTGGCCTCAACACAGCAGGAATCTGGGACGCATCGTGATTCCGTCTGGCATGGGAGCTGGCGGTGCCAGGGATCTTCAATGCCAGTAGCTCCACCTCGGCACCCTTGGCCTGGAGTTGGTGGATGGCGTCATCGGGTCGGGGCCATCCTTCCCTGGGCACAATGGTGATCCGGCAGTGCCTCACCAGCTGGTTGGCATCTTTCCAGCGCAGAATCTGATCGGCCAGGTCGCTGCCCACCACAAAGCTCAGGTGTTGACCGGGCCACAGCGCTTCAGCGCGCTTCAGGGTTGTGATGGCCCAGGGACTGCTCAACTCCTGCACCTGGCTTAAGCGGGGATTGCTGATGGCCTGCACCAGGGTTTGCAGCAGCTTGCAGCGTTGCTCTAAGGGCAGCTCATGATGCTTGCCAGGGTTGTCACTGGCCCAGGTCACGACCCGGTCGTGGTGGTCCAGCAACTGCTCCAGCAGGGCCTGATGACCGCAGGTGGGGGGATCGGCGCTGGTACCCAGCAAAGCGACCGAGGTCATGGCAACACATCCGCCAGGCCTGCCTTTTGCACTGGGCGCGGCCAGTCCTGCAGGAGCAAACGCAGGGTGTAATCACGGCCCGCCAGACGCCGCAGCAGAGAGGCGGGCACCGGTTGGCTGCGGCGTCCGCGGCCCCGTTGCTCCAGGAGCCAGCGGGCTGTGAGCTTGCCGGTGCGCCGGGTGGTGTGAACGGCTAAAGCGGCCTGGGCAAGGGCCACCGGTGCAGCAGGCGCCAGGCTGAGGCCGGCGGTGAAGGGTGCTGCTGCGAGGAGCAGCTGACGCACACCACTCAGGGCCGCCTGAATCCCAAGCTGGGCACCGCCGATCAGGGCGTTATGACCGGTAAGTCGCTGCAGAAGTTGTCGGGCTGCAGGCCCTCCCATGGGGAGCTCATAGAGCTGGCAGAGCTGCATCACCAGGGCGGTGTCGCAGGCCATGCCACCAGCCAGGTCGAGCAGCACCATCGGATTCACGGCCACGCCGGTGGCTTTGATGGCGGCAAAGCGGCCGATCATCCCCTGGGCATCGCGGCGGCGGTGCTGCAGGCGTGCCTGTTCAATTTGGTGCTGCAGCCGCTCGGCCTGGCGCAACGCATTGAGGGTGAGCAGGGCTGGACCTTGATCGCGCAGCAGTTGCTGGAGCCTGTCGCGCAGTGTTGCGATGCGGGGTGATTGCCGTGCACTGCGCACACGTCCGTCTTGAAGCTGGGTGGCCTGACGCGGTGCTGCTGCTACCGCCAGTGGTTCCCGTAGGCCATCTCCGCTGAAAGCCCCGCAGTGGGCCAGCACGCGGCGGCGGATGCTGGCCACCAGCTGTCTGCGCTCGTGGTCCGACCAGCAATCGCTGCGGTTCAGCACCGTCAGCACCGGTTTGCCGCTTGCCACCAGGGTCTCGAGGGCCTCGAGTTCCACACGGCTGATGTCGGCATCGAGCACCAGCAGCACCAGGTCGGATTGAAGGGCCACCCGTGCTGCCAGGCGTCCCCTGGCCGCCGCCGACACCTCATCGATCCCGGGGGTGTCCACCAGCTCAACCCGTTGCAGGCCTTCGATGCGTTGCGGCCAGGTCACGGCTTGTTGATGTCGCGTGCAGCCATGGGCCACATCGGTGGCCATGCGCTCTTCCCCCACCAGGGCATTGACCAGGCTCGACTTACCCACTCCCACCCGGCCAAACACTGCCACCCGGAGCACGCGATCCTGCAGGCGCTCGAGCTGCCGGTCGAGGCTGGCGAGGCTGCCGGCCAGCAGGCTGCGTTCACGCCCGCTCAGGACGAGCTCTGTCCGCCAGTGCTGGAGCCAGAGCAGACCCTGCTCCAGGGTCGTGGGTGGGGCTTCAGTTCGTGTGGTGCTCACGGGGCTGCCCCCGGAGTGGCGGATTTGCGCCACCAGCCGGCCAGCACCGCCAGCACGGCCTCGGCACCGATCACTCCGACAAAACCGCCAAATTCATCCACCACCACGCGAACCCCGCTGTTGTCGCGGCGGAAGCTGGTGAGCAGTCGGTCCACCCGGATCATTTCGGGCACGAATTCGACGGGCTCGGCCAGATCGAGGGCGGTGAGATGTCCCTTGTGTTCCAGCAGAGCCGTCAGCAGATTCTCTCGGCTGGCCACGCCCAGCACGTTGTCCACTTCCTTGCCGAGCACCACCCACCAGGGGGAGGCATTGTCGACCAGTTGCTGGCGCAGCTGGTGCAAGCTGGCGTTGCAGGCCAAGGTGGGTGCTGCCACCCGAGGGGTCATCAGCTCTCTCGCCGTGAGGTCGTTGAGCTGAAACACCTTGGCGATCATCGCCGCTTCATCCGCTTCGATCTGCCCCTTTTGCGATCCCAGCCTGGCGAGCAGGCGGATCTCGTTTTCATCCGTGCTGAGTTCGTTCTCTTCACTGATCGCTGGCAGCAGTCGCTCGAGCAACAGCACCAGTGGGCGCATGATCACTCCCAGGGCCTGGAGAACCGGCGCACTGCTGAGGGCCACGGGGATCGCGAGGCGGGTGCCAAGCGCTTTGGGAAGGATTTCCCCCAGCAGGATCACCAACACCGTGAGCGCGACTGAAAACAGCGGTAGGGCAATGTCGCTGAACTGTTGCTCCTTAAAGACGCGGGCGGCCCAGCCGCCCAGCATCATGCTGCCGAAAATATTGAAGGCATTGTTGGCAATCACCAGCACCGAAAGGGTGCGGCCGAGCCGTTGACGCAGCCGCTGCAGGGTGCGTGCTCCGGCCACGGGTTTGCTGCGACTGGCCAGTTCGTGCAGACGAACTGGGTTCACCGACAGCAGGGCTGCTTCCACGCCGGAACAGAGGGCGGAGCCGGCCAGCACCACCACCACCATCAACAGCAGGATCAGGAGATCGGAGCTCATGGCTGGATGCTTTGCCTGCCATCCTGACGGAACCCCGTCGCTCTGTCTTCGCCGTGATCGATCAGCACTGCCATGCCGAGCGGCGTCAGCGTTTCCTTGCGCTTTTGGGTGATGCCGCTGCGGTGATTCCGGCCGCGCCTCTGGTCACCCATCACGCCGATTGTGAATGGCCGTTCCGCCAGAACAGTGACTTCTGGTATCTCACCGGATTCGATGAGCCGGATGCTGTTGCCTTGCTCCTGCCCCATCGTCCAGAGGGGGAGCGCTATGTGCTGTTTGTGCAGCCCCGTGAACCAGGGGCTGAGGTCTGGACTGGGCGCCGCTGGGGTACCGAAGGAGCGGTTGAGCATTTCGGGGCCGATCTTGCCCATCCTCTGGAGGATCTGGCGGAGCTGTTGCCGCACTATCTGGAAGGCGCCGAAGGCATTGCCTTCCGGGTTGGTCATCATCCCAAGGTGGAACCTCTGGTGCTCCAGGCCTGGGGAACGCAGCTCGACCGCCAGCCCCGCACCGGTGCGGCCGCCCTCGCTTTGGTGGCCCCCTGCCCCCTGCTGCATCGTCTGCGCCTGCAGAAAACACCGCAGGAGTTGGAGCGTCTGCGGGAGGCCTGTCGGATTTCCGCTGAGGCCCATGAGCTGGCCCGGCAGGCGGCCCAGCCGGGAATGGGAGAACGGCAGATCCAGGCACTGATTGAACAGCATTTTCTGGCGGCTGGGGCGCGCGGTCCGGCCTATGGATCGATCGTGGCTGGTGGGGATAACGCCTGCGTTCTCCACTACATCGCCAACAGCGCTCAGCTTCGTGACGGCGATCTGCTGCTCATTGATGCTGGATGTTCCCTCAGCGACTACTACAACGGCGACATCACGCGCACATTCCCGGTGAACGGTCGCTTCAGCGGTGAACAGCGAGACCTCTATGACCTGGTCCTTGAGGCTCAGATGGCGGCCGTGGCGGTTGTGGCTCCAGGCGGTACGGCTGAACAGGTCCATGACACCGCCCTGAGGGTGATGGTGGAGGGTTTGCTGGATCTTGGTCTGCTGAGTGGCGACCCCGATGGTGTGATCGAACAGGGCGCCTACCGCCACCTCTTTATGCACCGCACCGGCCATTGGCTTGGCCTTGACGTGCACGACGTGGGTGCGTATCGCCTTGGGGATCATCCCGTGAACCTTGCACCTGGCATGGTGCTGACCGTGGAGCCGGGCCTTTATGTGAGCGACCGCTTGCCGGTGCCCGAGGGGCAACCTGCCATTGAGGACCGTTGGAAGGGCATCGGCATCCGCATCGAAGATGACGTGGCTGTGCGGGATTGCCAGGAGGTGGCCTGTGGCCATGAGGTGCTGACGGCCGCGGCGCTTAAGGCCACAGCTGATATGGAGGATTAAGCCCCGTTCGTGGCTCCTGAATCCTGCTGGTCTACCCATTCCAGGGCCGCTTCGGTGCTGCTGAGGATCACATCAGCGCCGGCTGCCCTCAGTTGGTGCTCGTACTGGCCCCTGGCGGCGACGTGTTGAGGGGTCTGAAGGTGGGGCGGTACGACCGCCAGGCTCACAAAGCGTTGCTCTGGGTACTGGGCTCTGGCTCGTACAACGGTTTGCACGTCAGCGACGGTGTCACCCAGATAGGCCACCGGTGGCGTTGTCGCTGAGAACGGTTGGTTCAGTAATTCCGCGGCAAGGGTGAGCAATCCGGTGGGGTCGGGTTTGTCTGGAGCGTCGCCCATGGCGATCAGCGGTGGATCGCTGAGCCTCAGACGTGTGGAGAGCAGGAAGCGGGCGGAGGGGGGTTCAGCGCCGCTTACAAATCCCCAGGCGACGTCTTTGTCGCTCAAGGCAGTGAAAAAGGTGTCGCTGACCAGCAGGGGCTCGTCACAGATGTAGCCATCCCAGGCGGAAGGATCCCCCTCCGGATCGGATCCGAAATAGAAGCGACTGAACACCTCGATCAGAGCATCACGCTCGGGCAGGGTGCTCAGTGCGGAGGGATGGCTGCCCTGGCGCCGGCGAAGAAGTTCCAGGCTGGCGTCCCAGTCGTTGTTCCAGCACCCTTCTCCTTTGAGGGCATCAATGCAGGCGGCCTCAGGTCGCCAGCCGCTGTAGTGCTCAACAGTTGATTGCAGTGCGCGCCGATAGCTTCCCCCCACATCGCGGATCACACCGTCGATGTCAAACAGCAGCAAGCAACGGGGTGAGGGGGTAAGCCGGTCCAGAGAGGATCAGGGTTCAGCGGCTGGTAGGTTAGTTGTTTGTCGTGATTTCTTGAGCGCTGACACCATGACGGTTTCCGAAGGCGCTGCCGCCGACCAGGAGGTCGCCACCGCAGCTGCAGCAGCCGATTCGGCTCCCCAGGACGCGCCTGCAGCCGGCTCTGAGGAGGCCAAGGAGGGCCGTCCGGTGATGCGCGGCGGCAGTGCTGCTCTGGCATCCGCCACCATCGATGCCGATGGCGTTCCTTCCGGCTACACCCCCAAGGCCGATGAGGGTCGTTTCCTGCTGAAGATTCTCTGGCTGCCCGATAACGTCGCCCTGGCTGTTGATCAGATCGTCGGTGGTGGCCCCAGTCCTCTGACTGCCTATTTCTTCTGGCCTCGTGAAGATGCCTGGGAAACTCTCAAGAGTGAGCTGGAAGGCAAAAGCTGGATCACCGATAACGAGCGTGTTGAAGTGCTCAACAAGGCCACTGAGGTGATCAACTACTGGCAGGAAGAGGGCAAGGGCAAGAGCCTCGATGAAGCCAAGCTCAAATTCCCTGACGTCACCTTCTGCGGTACCGCCTGATTCTCGGCATCGTTGTTTGCTTGAAGAATGGCCTGCTACGTGCAGGCTTTTCTTTTGTCTGTGCATGGCTCTTGTCAGACCCTTTTAAGGCGACACTTGACTCGCCTTTTTTTCAGTGTGCCAGGCAAAAAGTTCTTGGTTGATGAGTAATTTGATCTCGAAACGTTTTCTTTTTATTCCAGCGGCTTTGGCTGCAGCTGGCTTGTCTGGTCTTTACGACCTGATGCCTGTGTCCCCTGCTTTGGATCCCAAGCCTGTCCAGGCATCGTCTTCAGGTCGGGCCCGTCTCACGGAGGAGCTTCAAGATGCGCTGCTGCAGGGTTCTTTGGATTCCGATCGCAACGATCAACTCTCCTCACAGCGTCCGCTCAGTCGTTGTGACGCCGGTCTTGATCGGCTTGCTGAAATCACTGACGGTGCAGCGGGCACCAGTCCTGAATGTGTATCAGACGTCTTCGTTCAGCATTTCCTGAGCTTGTTGCTTCCTGGCCCTGACGAGCATCCTCCTGCTCAGGGTGATTTCACTTCAGGGTTTGGTTTGCGTTGGGGTCGGCATCACCGTGGAATTGATATCGCTAATGCCGTAGGAACACCGATCCATGCTGTATGGGCTGGTGAAGTCGTCGATGCGCAGTGGTCAGGAGGATATGGTCTGACTGTTGAGATCCGCCACCGTGATGGCTCGCTGACCCGCTATGCCCATTGCAGTCGGCTGCTTGTCAGCGTTGGTGAGCGAGTGGTCGCTGGTCAGATCATTGCCGAAATGGGAAATACAGGAAACAGTACAGGGCCCCACCTTCACTTTGAGGTGATCGACGAGTCGGGTGTTGCTATCGATCCCGTCCGAAAAATCAAGTCAATAGCATTATTGGCTCGGTCTTGATCGGGCCCCTCTTCTTGGCTTCCTCTCTTGCGACTATTAATGCAGCTTGGTCGTTCCTGTGTTGATGCAGGTTGTGCCATCGCAGCTGACCTTTAGAGCATTGGCCTTGAGAAGCCGGGGTTCTTTGCTTGTGGGGTCGATGGTCCAAGTTGTTTGAAGCACTGCATTTTTGGGTTGGGCGGCAAGGCTTGGATGGATGAAATTTCCAAGACTGGTTGCAAGAATTTTCTTTCCATGTTTTGTATTGATGATCTCGATGGTTTCGGCGATGTGGGGGCCGGTGCCAATCGCGATGTCCACAAGGCCTTCTTGAATCCATTGCCTTAAAATCGCCTTCAGGGCCTGGTGGGAGCTTTTGTTCCAGCTATGGAGTGCCAGAATTCTCAGGCGTTTCTTATCAGCAAAAGCCTTCTTCTCTTTGGATAGGTTGATTGTGCAAGAGATGTTGGAGCAGTGATTTTTGTTCCCACCTGCATAAGCACTTAGGAAAGTTACGGGGACTGTGCCTTGCTTTAAGGTGATGTCTTTTTGGGCCGGCTCTTCGCGCTGGTTTGCAAAAATGCCGCTGAAGATTGTACTTGGCTGGCTCTTTTTGAGGTTGTTGATGAAGCGGTAAGTTTGTATGGGGCCGTTCCCTTCTTTTGATTTGACGCAGTCAAAGCTGTGGTTATTGGCTAGGCCAATCGCGTTGAACCCTAGTTTGATGGCGTCTTCGAGCTCCCCAGGGTGAGTGAGAAATGCGTATGTGCTTGGAGAATGGCTTGCCCAGAACTGGTCGCATTGTGTTCCAACGCTTGTCTCCCAGTTGATGTAATTAATATCTCCCAGCGTATTTTGCTTTTTATTGAAGCGTTCAAATGCTTTTTTGAAGCCAGCGCTGTATTGAGCCCTTTTCGTGTGTGTTTCAGCCCAGCCTGAGTCGCCGAACGCCGTAAATGTGAATTCTGTTGATTGCGAGGTCTGGGGCTTATTGGCAATTTGCTTGCTTTGTTGCTCATTGCGAGCTGCTTGGTTGGTAAAGGCTTCTTGCCCTATAGCCGAGGTGGCGATTGCAATGATTCCAGCGGCAAAGAAGGCTTTGTTGTTCACGAGCCTCGTAATCGTGTGATTTAAGTTTACTCTCTTTCTTTTCGTTTAGGTGATTGATTGCATGCTGATGTACTGGGCGCATCGCAACCGTATGAAGGCTTCGATTTTTGATTTGGTGAGGGGACGTGGTTTCGGCATTAAAAAAGCCCCGTTGTTGGGGCGTTTTTAATGCTTAGGAGCAGATCCTTACTTGCTGGCCTGCACACGAGCGCGGGCACGGTCGTAAGACTGTTGAGCCTTCACTTTTTCGGGTGAAGCGGGTTGGCCTTCGAGGCGAGTCACTTCAGCTTTGGCCTTTTCCAGCTCAGCCTCGGCAGTGCTGCTGTCAATTCCACTGCCCAGCTCGGCAGCGTTCACCAAAACGGTGACATCGTCGGATTCCACTTCGGCGAAACCACCCATCAGGGCGATGGATTGCCAGCCGTTGTTGTTGCGAACTCGGAGGACGCCCACATCAAGGGCAGCCAGAAGAGAGACGTGACCAGGGAGGATGCCGAGCTGGCCGGTGGTGCTGGGGAGGATGACCTCGTCAGCGCTGCCATCAAACACGCTCTGGTCGGGCGCCAGCACGCGGAGGGTGAGGGACATGGGGAGTCAGAACGTGGGTGCGAAAAAAGCCTGGATCAAAGAGAACTGGGGACGTGAGAGCACGTCCCCTTGTCTTGATCAGCCTTTGGCGTCAGCGGCGATCTTCTCAGCCTTGGCTTTGGCTTCCTCGATGTTGCCCACCAGGTAGAAGGCCTGCTCGGGCAGGTGGTCGAGCTCGCCGGCGAGAATCTGGTTGAAGCCGCTGATGGTTTCTTCCAGCTTGACGTACTTGCCGGACATGCCGGTGAAGATCTCAGCCACGAAGAAGGGCTGGGAGAGGAACTTCTCGATCTTGCGAGCACGATCCACAGTCTGACGATCGTCTTCGGAGAGTTCGTCGAGACCCAGAATCGCAATGATGTCCTGGAGCTCCTTGTAGCGCTGCAGGGTGGACTGCACGGCGCGAGCGGTGCGGTAGTGCTCATCACCCACAACTGCGGGCTGAAGCATGGTGCTGGTGGAATCGAGGGGATCCACAGCGGGATAGATACCCTTGGATGCCAGGGCGCGGTTCAGCACCGTGGTGGCATCGAGGTGGGCGAAGGTGGTGGCAGGAGCGGGGTCGGTGAGGTCGTCAGCAGGCACGTAGACGGCCTGAATCGAGGTGATCGAACCTTCAAGGGTGGATGCAACACGTTCCTGCAGAGCACCCACGTCGGTGCCCAGGGTGGGCTGATAGCCCACAGCGGAAGGCATGCGGCCCAGCAGTGCGGACACCTCGGAACCGGCTTGCACGATGCGGAAGATGTTGTCGACGAACAGCAGGACGTCCTGCTTGTTCACATCGCGGAAGTGCTCAGCCATGGTGAGAGCTGACAGGCCAACGCGCATGCGGGCGCCGGGGGGCTCGTTCATCTGGCCGTAGCAGAGGGCGACCTTCGACTTCGACAGGTCTTCGGAGTTGATCACTCCGGATTCCTTGAATTCTTCGTAAAGGTCGTTGCCTTCGCGGGTGCGCTCACCCACACCACCGAACACAGACACACCGCCGTGCTCTTTGGCGATGTTGTTGATCAGCTCCTGAATCAGAACGGTCTTGCCCACACCAGCACCACCGAACAGACCAACCTTGCCGCCCTGACGGTAAGGGGCCAGGAGGTCGATCACTTTGATGCCGGTCTCGAAAACCTTGGGCTTGGTTTCAAGCTCGGTCAGCTTGGGAGCGTCGCGGTGGATCGGAGCTGTGGCCGTTGCGTTCACGGGGCCCTGCTCGTCAACGGGCTCACCCAGCACGTTGAAGATTCGTCCGAGGGTGGCTTCACCAACGGGCACGGAGATGGCTGCACCGGTGTCAACGGCTTCCATGCCGCGCACAAGACCATCGGTGCCGCTCATGGCAACAGCGCGCACGCGGTGATCGCCCAGCAGCTGCTGCACTTCTGCGGTCAGTGCAATGTTTTCACCAGCGGTGTTTTTGCCCTCGATCCGAATGGCATTCAGAATCTTGGGCAGCTTGCCGGCGGGGAATTCCACGTCCAGAACCGGACCGATCACCTGGCGGACAACACCCTTGGTACCGGCGGTAGCAGCAGCAGCCATAAGAGAGGAAGAATTCGAGGGAACGGAGCAAGCAATTGCTCTGAAAGCATTCCCTTCCTGAGCGGCGCAACGATACCACCGCAACCGTCAGCTCAGCACGGTTCGGTCAACCGCACGCTCAGGTGCTGGTCGGACCCCATCACTGACACATAAGTTGGCACTCGTCGACCTTGAGTGCCAGGCGCTTCTTTAGGTGCCTCTCTGTCGATGCTCGGCGCCTGGCGCCTTCGTTTCTGCTTCTGCAATCAACCATGGCTGCTGTTTCCCTCAGCGTCTCCACCGTCAAGCCCCTCGGAGATCGCATCTTCATCAAGGTGTCTGCCTCTGAAGAAACCACTGCCGGTGGCATCCTTCTGCCCGACACCGCCAAGGAAAAGCCCCAGGTGGGTGAGGTTGTCCAGGTGGGTCCTGGCAAGCGCAACGACGACGGCAGCCGTCAGGCCCCTGAAGTGGGTGTTGGTGACAAGGTGCTCTACAGCAAGTACGCCGGCACCGACATCAAGCTCGGTGGTGATGAATATGTCCTGCTCTCTGAGAAGGACATCCTGGCCGTCGTCAACTGATTCGTCCTCAACTGAGCTCTCGTTACGAGAGCTGAGCTCTGAGCTTCTGATCAGAGTTAAAGAATTTTTCCTTAATCCACGTACAGATCGCCACCCATGGCTAAGCGCATCATCTACAACGAGAACGCCCGTCGCGCGCTCGAGAAAGGCATCGACATCCTGGCCGAGTCGGTTGCTGTCACCCTCGGTCCCAAGGGCCGCAACGTGGTGCTGGAGAAGAAGTTCGGTTCGCCACAGATCATCAACGACGGCGTCACCATCGCCAAGGAGATCGAGCTCGAGGATCACATCGAGAACACCGGTGTGGCTCTGATTCGTCAGGCAGCCTCCAAGACCAACGATGCTGCCGGTGACGGCACCACCACAGCCACCGTTTTGGCCCACGCCATGGTGAAGGCGGGTCTGCGCAACGTGGCTGCCGGCGCCAACGCCATCACCCTCAAGAAGGGCATTGACAAGGCCTCCGACTTCCTGGTCTCCAAGATCAAGGAGCATGCCAAGCCGATCGCCGATAGCAATGCGATCGCCCAGGTGGGCACCATCTCTGCCGGCAACGACGAAGAAGTCGGCAAAATGATTGCCGATGCCATGGACAAGGTTGGCAAGGAAGGTGTGATTTCCCTCGAAGAGGGCAAGTCCATGGAGACCGAGCTGGAGGTCACCGAGGGCATGCGCTTCGACAAGGGCTACATCTCCCCCTACTTCGCCACCGACACCGAGCGGATGGAGGCTGTTCTTGACGAGCCCTACATCCTCCTCACTGACAAGAAGATCGGTCTGGTGCAGGACCTGGTGCCTGTGCTCGAGCAGATCGCCCGCACCGGCAAGCCTCTGCTGATCATCGCTGAGGACATCGAGAAGGAAGCCCTCGCCACCTTGGTGGTGAACCGTCTGCGCGGTGTGCTCAACGTGGCTGCTGTGAAGGCTCCTGGCTTCGGCGACCGTCGTAAGGCCATGCTCGAAGACATGGCGGTGCTGACTAATGGTCAGCTGATCACCGAGGACGCCGGCCTCAAGCTGGAGAACGCCAAGCTTGAAATGCTCGGCACCGCCCGCCGCGTGACCATCAACAAAGACACCACCACCATCGTTGCCGAGGGCAATGAGGCTGCTGTTGACGCTCGCTGTGAGCAGATCAAGAAGCAGATGGACGAGACCGACTCCACCTACGACAAGGAAAAGCTCCAGGAGCGCCTGGCCAAGCTGTCTGGTGGTGTGGCCGTGGTGAAGGTGGGTGCAGCCACCGAAACCGAGATGAAGGACAAGAAGCTTCGTCTCGAAGACGCCATCAATGCCACCAAGGCAGCTGTTGAAGAGGGCATCGTCCCTGGCGGCGGCACCACCGTGGCCCACCTGGCGCCTGCTCTTGAGCAGTGGGCTGACAGCAACCTCTCTGGTGAGGAGCTGATCGGCGCCAACATCGTGGCGACCGCTCTGACGGCTCCCCTGATGCGCATCGCCGAGAACGCCGGCGTCAACGGTGCTGTTGTTGCTGAAAACGTGAAGGCCAAGGCCTTCAACGAGGGCTACAACGCCGCCAATGGTGAGTATGTCGACATGCTGGCTGCTGGCATCGTCGATCCCGCCAAGGTGACCCGCTCCGGTCTGCAGAATGCCGCTTCGATCGCTGGCATGGTGCTGACCACCGAGTGCATCGTTGCTGACATGCCCGAGAAGAAGGAAGCAGCTCCTGCCGGCGGCGGCATGGGTGGCGGCGACTTCGACTATTGATCGTCAGCCCTCAACGGGTTCAACGGTTGGCCCCCGTGCAAACGGGGGCTTTTTTGTGTCCGTGTTGCAATGGATGCTTCGCTGATTTGAGGCTGATGCTCGCTTTTCGCCGCTGGTTCCGTGAGTTCACGGAGTTCTTCTTCCAGAAGGGCAACGCTCTCAATCTGGCGATTGCGGTGGTGGTAGGCACCCAGTTTCAGCAGATTGTGGATGCTCTCACCAAAGACCTGTTGATGCCCTTGCTGAACCCTCTCATTCGCAATGGGGGCTGGGACACGTGGGTGATTCCCTTTGCCGGTGGTGCGTTACTGATTGGTCACGCGATCAACGTGTTGCTGAATTCGCTGATTGTGGGTTGGGCCTTGTTTGTGCTCGTGAAAGCGATCAATCGCTCCCAGCGCCTCGCTTCAGCGGGACTGGGTCACATCCGAGAGGACAAGGCATCAGACAGTGAGGCCTGAGCGCCTGAGCCCGAGAGCTTTGTGGATGCCCAAACAAAAAAAGCCTGGGTGTCTCAACCCAGGCTTTTTGTGAGCTTGTGCCCGCTGATTTGAGCTGCGATCAGCGTTGATTCAGCTCAGCCAACCGGCGCTCAGGATCACTGCCAGGCTCAGGAACAACGCCAGACAGGTCCAGGTAATCCGGTTGAGTGTCGCTTCGGCGCTGCTGGCACTGGTGAACATCGAGCTCCCACTAGCCGCAATTCCGCCCATCCCATCACCCTTGGGGCTGTGGAGCAGCACCAGAAGGATGAGCAGTACGCCACTCCCAATCCAGGCCCAAGACAAGACAGTGGTGAGCATCAGTTGCGTGTTGTGGGTGAATCAGACCGGCTGAGGAAGTCTGGCGCTCAATGGCGACGGAGCTTCGATGGCTTCGATCAGTGTGGATCCTGACATGGCCTCGGGTTTCGGGAGGTCCAGGATCTGAAGCAAGGTGGGCGCAATGTCCGCAAGCCCGCCGTTTTCTCGCAGGCGAATGGCATTGCCCATTCCGGGCAGCCTGCGTTTCTCACCTTCCACAAGGATGACGGGAACTGGATTGGTGGTGTGAGCCGTCCAGGCCTGACCGTCTGGGCCTTGCATCAGTTCGGCGTTCCCGTGATCAGCGGTGATCAGCAGGGTGCCTCCCATGCGGCCAACGGCATCAAGCAGGCGACCAATGCAGTGGTCCACCGTTTGGATGGCCTCGGTGGCGGCGGTCATCACGCCGGTGTGCCCCACCATGTCTGGATTGGCATAGTTGATCACCACCAAGGAATACTCACCGCGCTCAATGGCAGCGATGCAGCTGTCGGTTAGCACATCGGCAGACATGGCCGGTGCTTCGTCATAGGTGGCGACGCGCGGCGAGGGCACCAGATGCCGATCTTCCCCAGGCAGGGGCTGTTCGATACCTCCATTGAGGAAATAAGTGACGTGGGGATATTTTTCTGTCTCTGCTGTGCGGTACTGCTTTAAGCCGTGTTCTGACACCACCTGCCCCAGAAGATGGTCGAGGGATTCGGGTGGGAAGGCAACGGTGACGGGCAGTCCCGCTTCGTATTGGGTGAAGGTCACCACGTCAAGCTGGGGTTTCTGTTGGCGCTCGAATCCGGCAAAGTTGTCGACCGTCAGCGCCTGAACCAGTTGGCGTGCCCGGTCCGGGCGGAAGTTGAACACCACCAAACCATCGCCATCCTTCAGGAAGGCGTCAGTCAGTCGCACGGGCTCCAAAAATTCGTCAGTGGTTCCTGCTCCGTAGCTGTTCTGGAGCACCTCGCTTACCGAAGCGGTGCTGCAGTCAAGGGAAGGATCGGTGAAGAGGGAATAGGCCTTGGCGGTCCGCTCCCAACGTTGATCCCGGTCCATGGCCCAATAGCGACCGCAGAGACTGGCGATCTCTCCCACGCCGGCGGATTGGATCGCTTCTTCGACCTGTTTCAGGTAGGTGGGAGCGCTTTGGGTGGGTGTATCGCGACCGTCGGTGATCGCATGGATGGCCACCCGTGCGATTCCAGCTTCTGCGGCCCAGCGCAGCAGACCGCAGAGATGGTCGACATGGCTGTGGACCCCGCCATTGGAACAGAGCCCCATGAGGTGAAGGGTCCCTCCACTGGCTTGAAGGCTTTGCGCCAGTTGGGCGAGTGCAGGGGTTTGCGCGAGTTCGCCCTGTCGCACGGTTTCAGTAATCCGCACCAGTTCCTGGCGGATGATTCGACCCGCTCCGATGGTCAGATGTCCCACTTCTGAATTGCCCATCTGCCCATCAGGCAGACCCACGTGAGCACCGCTCGCCTGAATGAGGCTGTGGGGATAGGCATGCCACAGCGCATCCATCACTGGAGTGTCTGCATGGCGGATGGCGTTATTGGTCTCGCTGTCACGGTGCCCCCATCCATCCAGGATGGCGAGAACGACTGGGGCTACTCCGGACTTACGACCGAGGTCTCTATCACTGCTGGTCGTCACATGCACCCCGCGCTATCTGTTCTTAAGAGCTTCTCCATATTCAAGTTACCTCTAGAGGCTCCATTCAGAAGGTTCGGTTTGGGGTCGGTCAGCTTTTGCTCACTGCAACACCCATACACTGAGTGGCCTCAGCGACAGCGTGATGTCTGCCTCTGCCAGGCCCGAGAGGGTAGAAATTCTGTCCGCTCAGGATTTGGCTCGCACGGTTCAGCGCTTGTCCAGCCAAGTGTTGGAAAGTGTCGATCGCAGTGAGGATCTGTTGCTGTTGGGCATTCCCACCCGCGGTGTGCATCTGGCACGGGTTCTCGCCCGTCAGCTTGAGGCGATAACAGGCCATGCTCTGGCCCAGGGGAGCCTTGATCCCACCTTTCACCGCGACGACCTGGAGCGTGTTGGGACACGCATGGTTCAGGCCACTGACCTTCCGATCAGCGTGGAGGGCCGAGATGTCCTGTTAGTTGATGACGTGATCTTCACAGGGCGAACCATCCGAGCGGCTTTGGAGGCGATTCAAGCCTGGGGTCGGCCCCGCAAGGTGATGCTGCTGGTGATGGTCGACCGCGGTCATCGCGAGTTACCGATTCAGCCCGATTTTTGTGGTCGTCACGTGCCGACTCGCCGCAGCGAAACCATCGAGCTGCGGCTTCAGGACGTGGATGGTGAGGAGGGGGTGTATTTGCGCCGGGGCCAATGAGCTGAAGGCTTCACTCAGCCCACTGCGTTCAGCTCATCTTCGCGGAAATGGGCTTTGTAGCGGCCAAAGGCCACCACCACAGGAAGGGTGGGGCTGATGGGCTTCCCTTTCCAATCATTCAGCACGGTGACCACTTCGCCGTCGCTCCCCTGGAGATCGAAGGCTTCACCGCGATGTTGGGGATGGTTGTAGACCACAACGTTGGCGGACACGACCACTTTGTCTCCGGGTTGCATGAGCCAATGCGTTGTTGTCGGCATTGTGTCATGCGTCATGGGTCGTCTGAGTTGATCGTCAACGCCGTCGGCAAAGACTTTCGGGCCCTTCCTCCTCAACCCTGCCGCCTACATCGGCACATCCGGTCTCGAAGGCTTTCCAGGGCTCCATCCCTTCGCGGATTCTGCGCTGCACGGCGTCATCGAGAGCGCTGTTGGGAACGGTATGGGCTGGAAGATCCCCATGATTGTGATGTTCCTCCAGGTCTTTGCGCTGATCGATGGCCTGTTCCACGGTTTGACGCAGGGGTTGGGCTTTGCTTTGCCACCAGGGGTGGTCCATACGGTTCAGAACCGCCAGCGCCTCCCACCAGCGTTTGGATTGGACCAGTTCGGCCAGGCGCTGATGCTCCAGTTGATTGCGGTTCCAGGTTTCTTGGAGGCTGTCGCTCAAGCGGCTGCCAGAAGGACTCGTGCCCCGCTCCACAGGCTTCAGCAGGGACAGTGCCTTGTTGAGATTGCCGTCTCGGAACGCATCGAGTGCTTGGTCGCGGAGCTGCTCTCGCCACCTGTTTAGTTGGGTTTGATCGCGTTGCTGGTCAGCGCTGCTGCCGACTCCTGAATTCACCAGCAGCTCCTGGAAGGCCAGCGCATCAGCGTGACGTCCGTCATTCCAGGCTTGTTCGGCGGCTTGTCTTCTACAAATGGCCAGTTCTGCGGGAGCTTGTTGCCCCAGCCAGCGGAGGGCAGCCAGCTGCTCGCTGTAATGCAGGCACGCCAGGGTGTCACCGTCGCGAATGGCACGCTCTAACCGCTCCGGCAGTTGACGCTCCCACCAATAGGCGACACCACAGAGCAGGGCGACCCCTCCAAGGGTGATCCCCAGCCAGAAGCGCGGCAGCAGATGGCGACGCAGCGCCAAGGAAGGAGCTCAGAACGGTCTCACCTGTTCTATGGACGTACGTGTCCTTTCTCATGCTTGCGTGGACGGACCGTGCACCGCCCGAACTCTGTGAAGGAGCCTTGTTCAGCGCACGGGTCCGAGCACGCGAGACGCAAGGGGGGCACCGGTGCGTAAGTCTTCGCCCTCCATCAGCAGTTGGGATTCCTCATTGAGGCGGAAGGCAAGCCGAAGACAGTCCTGACCTGTTTCGCCAGGCTGACCTAAGGGCAAGTCAATGGTGGGGGCCTCCCAAGGACGCACTTCAGGTGGCCCACTGCTGTCCCTCAAGGTTGGCAAGCCATTGACGAACACCACGTCATGGCGCGACTCAGTCGCCGGTTCCCCCAGCACCAGCTCGATCGTCTGCTGCTGGTTTTGGCTCGCTGCCAGCACCAGGGTGAAGGGGGTTTCCGTGGGCCAGGTCTGCCCGGCCACAAACAACGGATGCCAGTGGTGTGTTCCCGTGCGCCTGTCCCAACAGCGCAACGAGACACCGCGTTGTAGGACGTCACGCACGCGCACGCCCGGGGTGAGGCTGAGAGCACCGGCAGCCACGGCTTCCACTGGAGGTGCATTCAGGAGAGGCACACCCCCTAGCCGTTCGTTGAGCCAGCGCCGCAGCAGAGGAAGTTGGGCTCCGCCGCCGACTGGCAGCACCCCCTGAAGCATGGAGGGCTCACAGCTGTGCTGACGAGCACCGGCCAGGGTTTGCTCGAGGAGATCGTCGAGTACCCCTAGCAAACCTCTCGTCTCCAGCAGGGTTTCGAGCTGATGTCGGTTGAGTTGGAGCTCCAACGGGGCGCCTTGGTCTGTGACAGCCAATTCCGTGAGCGATGTGTGGTCACCCAGCTCGGGAGCACTGAGCCGGCATTTCAACCGTTCAGCTGCATTGAGCAGGGCCGCCGTCGGCGTTGCGTTGGCAAGGGACTCGTCCTTGCAGAGATCGTCCACGATCCAACGGTCAAGATCGCGACCGCCCAGAGTGATTCCCGCCTTGCCCAAAACCTTGGCGCAGCGCAGTGCTTGGCGGCTGTTGTTCAGGCTGCGTCCACCGAAACGCAACAGTTGGGCCAGCGGGGCGGCCCGACCCTCTCCGCCTTCCAGGGCCACGAGTGACAGATCAATCGTGCTGCCGCCCACGTCCACCACCAGCAGGCGTGCCCCTGGTGCAAGACCGGCGCCCAGAGCGGCTGCGGTGGGTTCATCCACCAAAGCGACTTCGTTGACGGGCAAGTGTTCACTGGCCTGCATCAACCAGTGGCGATACCCCCGGTAATGCTCCACCGGTGCAGTCAGCACCAAGCGGTGAATCTTGAGTTTCTCCGGTAGCCGTGTCCAGATCTGCTGCAGCAGAAGGTCGGCGGCCGCTTCGGGGCTGAGCCAGTTCGCAGCTGGAGGTGTGGCGACTGGAGCGCCGATCTCCCGCTTGAAATCACGCAGTAACTGAGGAGCATCGCTGTCCTCCAGTCCGGCATCCAGGACCTGACGCCCGACCAGTGGGCAGGGATCGTCTGCTCCTTTGGCCCAGATCAAACTGGGGACCTGGCCAGGAGAGCGAGTGATGGCTTCAAGCTCCAGCAGCTGGGGACCTTCGGTCTGTGGCGACTGGAAGGCCACAACCGTGGTGGTGCTCCCCAGATCGATGGCCAGGGTGCCAGCCGCCTCGCAAATCTGAAGGTTTTGTTCGCCCGTCGGGGTCTGTTCCAACGCCATGGGCAGGTTGGGAGCAGCTGAAGGTTACGAGGGAATCTCCATGGATCGCTTGCAGCGACTCGTCTGGTCCTTCTATCGGGAGGAGCCTGAGCTGAAGGCCCAGTTGGAACCGTTGCGCGATTGCAGGATGTCGCGCAGTTGGGGAAGTATTCGGGTTGAGTGTCTCGATGCTCGCCATCTTGAGGAGGTGAGCGGGTTGTTGTCTTTGTTGCGTCAACCTCTGGCCGCGATGGGGATCGGCCGTCAGATCGTTTTGCGCGTTCCCGGAAGCATCCAGCGCACCTATCCAGTGCACGTTCCTTTCCCAAGCGACCTTCTCACTTAAGCTGGTGAATTGATGCCGGTGTCAACGTGATCAGCGCAGGTGTGGATTCACAGGACCTGGCCAAGCGTGGCGAGAGCTTGATTCGTCAGTCGAGCAACCGCTACCTCACCACCGTCAGGATCGCCTTCCGCGCGAAGCAACGTCGTTTTGACGATTTCGATGGTTTGCTGGAGGAGTCGAGCGTCAAGCCAGTGCAACGCGCCATCGTTGAACTGAGCGATGAGCAGGACCAGCCTGATCTGCTGCCTGGATGATTCAGCAGGAAGGGCCTGGCTGGCGCCTGGCCCTTGATCGCAGCCGCCCGCATTTTTCTGCCTTAATCGGTGGAGAAGGTTGGGCATTCGAGCTCACCGAGAAGGAGTGGCAGGGTCTGGTGACCTTGCTCGTGGTGCTCACGCAACAACATCAGGACCTTCAATCTCAGTTGATGGCTGAAGAGGCGATCGAACTGGAGATGGAACGCGATCTCTGGTGGGGGTGTCTGGATGGCGATTGCAACCGATGGAGTCTTGGGGTCGTGCTGCAGGGCACACCTGGCTGCCGTGGCCTGGAAGCCCATTGGCCAGCTCCTGCGGCTCAGGCCTTTGTGGCAGCGATGAGAACGGCCTGGGATTCAACAAGTGATAAGCAGGGCTGATCCAACTGCTTTGATTGATTTCCCCACGGATCGACCTACGGTCTTGCACAGGTTTTCCACAGGCGAGGGTCTGAAAGTGCCCGTCAGGGGCTTTCTTGTGGAAAACGGGTGATTGTGGTGGGGGTGTCTTGACGGGCGGTGGGCTGTGGTGCGTTTCGATGCATTTTCTGCATCGCCTGCCCTGGAATGGCTCTGGGGCTGGGGTCTCATCCGGAGAACGGTTGGATTGGCCTGGTTTCGGCGTTCTTGACGTTGGCTGACGGATGTGGAGAACTAACTACTGTTCGAGGACTTCGGAATGGGAGACGCTCAGGTGACGGAAGCAATGCAGGTTGTGGGTGCTGCTGCGGTTGTCGGTGCAGACGGTCCCTCTGAGACGCTCTCCCCTGAGCAGATGGCTGACTCTGTGGTCAGCTTCCATGCCGAACTCCCGCTGCCCTTGCAGCAGGCGATGGCCAGCTTTATCGAGCGATATCCCAATTGGGATCAATACCGTCTGGTTCAGGCCGCTCTGGCCGGATTCCTCGTGCAGAACGGTGTGGAGTCACGCGAAATCACGCGCCTCTATGTCGGCAATATGTTCAGTCGTCAGTCCCTTCTCCAGGGAGTTTGAGTCCGGCAGCTGGCCATCAGGATCAAGGCGCTCAGCGGCAGGGTGAGGAGTAGCCCCAGACAGGCTCCCATCAGTCCGATCAAGTTGAGCCCGACCAGGAGGCCCAGAAGAGCCAAAACTTTCAGCCGGTTTTGTTGCACCAGCTTGCGGCTGTGCTCCATCGCCGCAAGGGGGCGGTGGCCATGGTGAATCAGGAGAGGCAGTGCAAGGACTTGCCCAGCGGTCCACGAGGTCAGGGCGATTCCGCCAACGAGCAGGGCCATTCCAGCGAGCACTCCGCTGTGGGCCAGTAGGGCTGCCCCGAGGCTACGCAAGGTGGTGATCCCTCCCAGCAGGATCAGTGCTTCGATCAGCGCAAGGGCCACAGATTGGCGCAAGAGCCACGGAATGCGTTCCTTGGCCTGGGGGACATCACGGTCATCGGGGCCTGTGCTGGGCAGCAGGGTGTCGGCCAGGCGCAGAAGGCCAAGCATGAGCACGAGAGGCACGAGCAGGGAGAAGACCCAGACCAAATCCCCGCTGTGGCGAATCCAGGGACTTGTGCTCGCTTGAAGCTCTCGTGCAAGGGTTCCTAGTCCGGCAGCGCTGCTCAGGATGAGTCCCGACAGGCTGACGCAAGGCCAGGGGGCGCTGGTGAATCCCTTCCAGGCCCGAGGCAGCACGGTGCTCAGAGGCAGGCGTTCCCGCATCATTGCGGTGGTTGACTCACTGGAGTGGGCCAAGGCGCTCCAGCAGGTCGGTGGCGATCGTTGCCTCCACCGGCAGGATGGACAGCCGATTGCCGCGTCGCACCACCGTGAGCTGTTCCGCGGTGTAGGCCTCTTTCAGGGCGTCAAGGCTGAGCATGGTCTGGAATTCCCCGACATAACGCAGGCGGACGCAATCCCAGCGCGGTGATTCAGGCTTAGAGGCTGGATCGTGATACTTGGAGCTCGGGTCAAACTGGGTTGGGTCAACGATTCCCAGCTCAGTCACTTCCATGAGGCCCACAATGCCCGGTGGTTTGCAATTGGAGTGATAGAAAAATGCCTGATCGCCAACGGCCATGGTGCGCATGAAATTGCGCGCCTGGTAGTTACGAATTCCATCCCAGAGCGTCGTTTGTTCGCTCTTGAGATGGTGGATTCCATAGACGTCCGGCTCACTTTTCATGAGCCAGTAGTTGGGCGAACGCATCGATTGAATTGCTGCTGTATGAAGCACCGCTAACGGAGTTTAGCGCTGGTTTCTGATTGATCTACGTGTCTGAATTGCGTGCTGATCTCTTGCCCCTTGCTGGGGTCAGTGTTCGCTTTGGGCTGCGTGAATCAGTCGGCGGAAGTGATCGCCGCGGTCTTCGAAATTGGAATATTGGTCAAAGCTGGCGCAGGCTGGCGAAAGCAGCAGAGACTGGGCCGTGTGGTCGGATGACAGTGCCAGGGCTTGGCTGACGGCCGCATCCAACGTCTCAGCGAGGGCGACCGGTCTGTCAAAGGATGAGCCGGCAATCAGCGCTTCCAATTCGCGAGCGCCTTGGCCAAAGAGCACGACAGCCGCAGCTCGCTCCTTCAGCAGGTGGAGCCATTCGGAGGCATCACCCTGTTTGGTTTGACCTCCAGCGAGCACCACCGCCGGTGCCGCAACGGCCCGCAGTCCAACAGCAGCGGCGTCGTAATTGGTGGCCTTGCTGTCGTTGTAAACCCGCATGCCTTGCACCATCCCCAGGGGTTCGAGCCTATGGGGGACTCCAGAAAAGCAGCGCAAGCCTGCTTCGATGGCGCTGGGCCGCAGGCCTGCATGCAGAGCCGCAGCGGTGACCAGCAGCATGTTTTGGCGGTTGTGATTGCCGGGTAAGGCCAGTGCATCAGCAGGGAACAGCCGTTCTTCGCTGCTGCACACCCATTGCTCTTCGTCGATCCAGAGCGTGCAGGGCACTGGGGGCGTGGAGCTGGTGCTCACCCAGGTAGCAGCAGGCCATTGGTGGTGGTGACGGCAGAGGTCTGGGTCATCGGCATTGAGGACCGCTTGCTCGGACCGGGCGAGCAAGCCTTGCTTGATCGCCCGGTAGGCGTCGAGGGTGCCGTGGCGCTCGAGGTGATCGGGGGTCAGGGTGGTCCAGATGCCGATACGGGGAGCCACCTGCTGCGCCGCTTCAATTTGATAACTGCTCATTTCCATCACAATCCAATCGGGTTGTGGCTGATGACCTGAGCGGCAGGCAAGCGCTAGTTCGGCGGCGGAGTGCCCCACATTGCCCGCCATGGGGGCCTGCAGTCCGGCATGGCTAAGCACGTGTTGCAGCAAGTGGGTGACCGTGGTTTTGCCGTTCGTGCCGGTGATCCCGATCCAGGGGCGGTGCGACAGCGCTTCCCAGGCCACGGCCATCTCTCCGCAGACGGAGATGTCCTGTTGGCGAAGTCTCCCGAGTGTGGGGTGATCCCAGGGAATGCCCGGACTAATGACCACCTGATCCAGAGGATCTGTCCAAGACGCAAAGGGGTCGGGAATCAGGGGGCAGCCGAGACGGACATCAACGCCCAATTGACGCAATGCTGATGCACTGGCGCTGTGCTTGGAATTGGATTCCAGAACGGTGACTTGATGTCCCTGAGAGTGGAGCAACTTTGCAGCTCCAACCCCAGAGCGTCCAAGGCCCACAACAACGCTGGACTTCATGGACTCTCATTCCCCTACAAGGGATATGGGCGATACTGGATTTGAACCAGTGACTCCTACAATGTCAATGTAGTGCTCTACCCCTGAGCTAATCGCCCGACATTTCACTGTGAAGTGAATGCGGCTTGCACCTGATTGGTGCGCCAAAGAATGTAGCAGCCGGCCTGAATTTGACGCTGGATGTTCCCCCTCCCTAGCGGCGTTCCATCTGTACCCGCCAGCGGTCCTTTTTCGTGCGTTCTAACGCCAGCACCTCCACGCTGCCGCGATCCTGCAGCTGCAGTCGATCGCCCACTTTCAGGTCTTTGCTGGCTTGCCGAACAGATTGCCAGTTGAGGCGCAAACGCCCGCTGCGGATCTGATCCACCACCTTCGCTCGGGAGAGGCCGAAGCCGGCCGAGGCAATAGCGTCGAGTCGGCAGGAGGCTTCGACGCTGGCGAACCGTTTGGGCACTCGGCTCTGCGGCAATTGCAGCGAGGCCACCGGCCGTTCCTCCAGCTGGATCTCCACATCACGCACGCGGCCGCTACGGCCGTTGAGCTCCACGGCTGCTTCTGGGGTGCAGAGCAGCTGGGCTCCACGATCGCCGCGGATCCACAGGTCGCCGAGATGGCCGACCTGGATGCCCAGTTCCAGGATCGCCGCACGCATGTCGTGGGGGTCCACGGGGTCGAACAGGAAATTGCCTTCCACCTCCAGCCCCATCACTGGCAGGGGATGTTCGTCTTGGGGGGAGGAGCCGCACTCACAGCGGCTGATCAGCAAACGCTGTCGTTCTGCTTCCGGTCGACCTCCATCGGCGTGGATTTGCAGCTCGGTCAGGAGGGCCAGGCGTTGGATCGCCTCTTCTCTCAGTGGCGCTGAGACGAAACACGACCATTGGGGCTGCCAGGTGCGCAGCGCTTGGTCGGCAACATCGATCAATGCGTCGA
This sequence comes from Salipiger bermudensis, assembly GCA_964225855.1. Classification (GTDB taxonomy): domain Bacteria; phylum Cyanobacteriota; class Cyanobacteriia; order PCC-6307; family Cyanobiaceae; genus Synechococcus_C. The sequence continues at coordinate 35,860 of CAXQPR010000041.1, forward strand.
GGCCTTCGGGATCTTGGCTGCCTTGCAGCAACTCGTGTCGCGGCAGCATCACAGGTCGTTGAGGCGCACCACCTGAAGCGGACGCGCACTCTGCAGCAGTTGCCACGGCGGTTCGATACCGGTGGGTGTTTCCAGAAGCAGGAGCCAGCGGTTTTCTTCGTGGCGGTTCCGCAGGATGCGAACACCGTCTTCGTTGTCGGAAGGAACGCTGGCGGCGGCGGCGTAACTGCCCATCAGGCCTGATCCCATGCCCAGCAGGCCACCGATCACGGGTTGGCCCCAGGGGCCGAGGGCGGCAAAGGTCTCGAGGGTGGTGATTTGGGTGAAGGTCAGCCCCGCCATAAACCCGAATGGCAGCAGCCAGCGGGCCATGGTTCGCTGGCGCTGCTGGCGCGCCATTCTTGGGTTGAGCAGATCCACGGAGTCGAAGGACACACCGTCGGTATTGCCCTCCGCAGGCGACACCAGCAGGCAGCGCTGCAGGGGCAGGCCATTGGCCCGCAGCTTCTGTTCCAGCGATGCGGCGGCTTCCTGTTCTTTCAGCACCAGCACGCAGACAGGCATGGGTGAGTCCCTGGGAGCGTCCGATTCTGGCCTGCGGGCCTGTCTTTACAGTGGCCCACGGCAGTCTTTCGCCGGTTGATGACAAAAGTTCTGGTTTCCGATCCCATTGATCAGGCCGGCATCGACATCCTGAGCCAGGTGGCCCAGGTCGATCAGCGCACCGGTCTCAGCCCAGAGGAGCTGAAGTCGATCATCGGTGAGTACGACGCCTTGATGATCCGCTCTGGCACGCAAGTGACCGCGGATGTCATCGCGGCAGCCGACAAACTCCGCATCGTGGGTCGGGCCGGGGTCGGCGTGGACAACGTGGACGTCCCCGCTGCCACCCAGCGCGGCGTGCTGGTGGTCAATTCCCCGGAGGGCAACACCATTGCGGCAGCCGAGCACGCCCTCGCTTTGCTGCTCTCCCTCTCCCGTCATGTCCCCCAGGCGCATGCCTCCATGCGTGAGGGTGCTTGGGATCGCAAGAAATACGTCGGTAACGAGCTCTACAAGAAGGTTTTAGGCGTGGTCGGCCTCGGCAAGATCGGCTCCCATGTGGCCAAGGTTGCCAAGGCCATGGGCATGGAGGTCATCGCCTATGACCCGTTTGTCTCGCTTGAACGCGCCCAGCAGATGCAGGTGCGCCTCACCCAGCTGCCGGATCTGTTCATCTCAGCGGACTACATCACGCTGCACATCCCCCGCACGCCCGACACCGAGAACCTGGTGAATGCTGAGCTGCTGCGCAGCATGAAATCCACGGCGCGTCTTGTGAACTGTGCCCGGGGCGGAATCATTGATGAAGCGGCCCTGGCTGAAGCGATCGACAACGGGGTGATCGCCGGTGCTGGTGTGGATGTATTCGCCAGCGAGCCACTGGCGGCTGATTCCCCCCTGCGCAAGGTGGAACGGGGCCTGGTGCTGACGCCACACCTGGGCGCATCCACCGAGGAAGCCCAGGAGAATGTCGCGATCGATGTGGCTGAACAGATTCGCGACGTGCTGTTGGGGCTGCCTGCCCGCAGTGCGGTCAACATCCCTGGCCTCAGCGCCGAGATCATGGAGCGCTTGAAGCCCCATCTGCAGCTCGCGGAAACGTTGGGTCTGCTGATCAGCCAATTGGCAGGTGGTCAGGTGGAGGAGCTTGAAGTGCGTCTTCAGGGTGAATTCTCCGAGCACCCCTCCCAGCCTCTGGTGGTCGCGGCGCTGAAGGGTTTGCTGTCCAATGCGCTCGGGGAACGGATCAACTACGTGAACGCTGCTCTTGAGGCCAAAGCCCGCGGCATTCACGTCTTGGAAGTGAAGGATGAGGCCAGCCGCGATTTCGCCGGTGGTTCGCTTCAGCTCACCACCCGTGGGTCCCAGGGGGGACACAGTGTCACCGGTGCGGTGTTTGCTGATGGTGAGCTGCGGGTCACCACGATTGATGAATTCCCTGTGAATGTGCCCCCCAGCCGTCACATGCTCTTCACGCGTCACCGCGATATGCCGGGAATCATTGGCCAGTTGGGTTCCGTGCTCGGAGAGCACAACGTCAATATCGCCTCGATGCAGGTGGGCCGCCGGATCGTGCGCGGTGATGCGGTGATGGTGCTGAGCATCGACGATCCGATCCCCCCGACCCTGCTGGCCAACATCAATGCCATTGATGGCATTCAGGAAGCCCACCCAGTGACCCTCTGATCGCCCTTCTGGTGTTTTCCCTTCTGCCATGACCTCCAACTCTCTGCGCTGGTGGCGCCTTTCCTTGCCCCTCCAGCCGGAGTTGGAGGAATCCTTGTTGTGGAAGTTGGACAGCCTCGGCTTGCATCGCCTGGCTGTTCAGCATGCGCCAGAGCGCCCGGATCAGCGCACCCTCCTGGCTTGGTTGCCAGCGCCGGAGTGGGATGAAGACCAGCGACGAGAGTTGGTCGACAGCCTGCGGCCCCTCGCCGAAACGTTTGGTCTGTCGTTCCCGCAGCCGGAGTGGGTCCAGCTTGATGATGAGGACTGGAGCCTCACCTGGAAGCAGCACTGGCAGGCGGATCCGGTGGGTCAGAGGCTGCTGATCCTGCCAGCGTGGTTGGAGGCTCCCCAGGAGCATGCCGATCGCCTTGTGCTGCGCATGGACCCTGGCAGTGCCTTTGGCACCGGGAGTCACCCCACCACGCGCCTTTGTCTGGAGGCGCTCGAGGCCCGGCCGCCCGTGGGGCTGAGCGTTGCCGATCTTGGCTGTGGCAGTGGCGTGCTCAGTCTTGCGGCACTGGCTTTGGGTGCCGACAGGGTCTTGGCGGCTGATACGGACTCCTTGGCGGAGCGTGCAACCCGTGACAATGCCGGGCTGAACGGTCTGACGGATCAGCAGCTGAGCGTGCGGCAAGGGTCGGTGGAGGTGCTGGCGGCCATGCATGCCGGCAAGCCTTCTGAGCTGTTGCTCTGCAACATCCTTGCGCCAGTGATTGAAGCGCTTGCCCCTCAATTCACCAGCGTGCTGGCTCCTGGAGGCCGTGGATTGCTCAGTGGACTCCTGGTCGAGCAGGCGCCCCGTCTCACCAGCGTGCTGGAGGCTCTGGGCTGGTCCGTCACGGAGCTTGGCTCCCAGGGGCGCTGGGGTTTGCTTGAGATCCAGCGACCGGAATCTGCATAAGTTTGGCTTATCAGTGCTCTGGATCTGATTGGCCTTGTCTGGAAAGCCTCGTTGAAAAGGGTGCGATCGCCCCAGTCCGATGTAGAAGGGTCCAGTCCTGCATGCCTGTTTTTCAGGTCACTGCACACCCCATCCATCCATGGCTTCCTACAAGGTCACTCTGGTCAGCGAGAGCGAAGGTCTGAACAAGACCATCGAAGTGCCCGACGACCAGTACATCCTCGACGCCGCTGAAGAGCAGGGCATCGATCTTCCCTATTCCTGCCGTGCAGGCGCTTGCTCCACCTGTGCAGGCAAAATCACTGCCGGCACCGTTGACCAGTCCGACCAAAGCTTCCTGGACGACGACCAGATCGAAGCTGGCTTCGTGCTGACCTGCGTGGCTTACCCCACCTCCGATTGCACCATCAAGACCCACGCTGAGGAAGAGCTCTATTGAGCTCGATCCGAAGGATCTGAATTGGTTTGATCAGCCCGTCGTCGATTCGACGGACTGTCCATTGGCCACCCCTAGGGGTGGCTTTTTGGTGGCAGGGTGTGGCCCTGTCTCTGAACAGCCATGCCTGCAGCGTCAGCGGCCGCCGCTGCCAGACCTGAAGCCGAAGACCTGCTCGAGCACGGCAGCATTCACACCAGCCCCGGGGGCCAATACAGCTTCCGTGTGATCGGACCTTGCTGCCGCCTGTTCGACCGCGAGGAGCTGCCCTGGCCCTGCTGTCGGTTGGTGTGGCGCAGCAAGGAGCCCAGTTGGCGTCGTGTCGGCCGCCGCTTTGTGCCCGATCTTGCGGCTCGCCGCTGTCCCTCCTATGCCGTAGAGCTGCTGCAGCCGGGTTCACGGCCAACCTCCACGGTGTTAACGCTGTTCTCGGTTCGGTTCACCCCTGCGTTGCAGGAGTGGTGGTACAGCCGTCAACCCCGCTCGATGGAGCCTTCCAACTGCCAGCCCTAGGTCTTTCGGACGGCATGACCAGCCCAGTCGGTTTGCTGCTCGGCAATCGGCCATGAAAAAAGCCGCCTCTTGGGCGGCTTGGTGATCGTTTGCGATGGCTGGGAGATCAGAAGTAGATCTTGCCGCCACCCCACTCCTGGCCCAGAACCTTGGGAGCCACCAGGATGTAGCCCGCCATCAGGCGCAGGTCTTCATCGGTCAGATCGCGCATGGCGGGGTACAGATCACGGCTACGGATGCTTGGGTGCAGATCAGCAATGCTGTATTCCCCGTCGTAGGAGGTGGGGTCGTTCAGGTAGTCCACCAGTCCCTCAACGCTGTTACGGGCCGGTGTGGCCAGGGCGAGGGTTTCGGGGTCGAGGCCCACGTTGTGGTTGGTTTTGGTGATGCCACCGGCATGGCATGTGCCGCAGCTGGTGTTGAAAACCTTTCGGCCAGCTTTGATCTCCTGTTCGGAGAAGGTCACTTCAGTGCCGCTGGCGTCGGCCTTGACCGTGAGGGTGTCTGCATCCCACTGAGCAGCCAGAGCAGGGGAGCTGAAAGTGAGAGCGACCAGCGCAGGCAGAACGAGCAGCAGCCGGCCCAGGGACCGTCGCAAGGAATGAAAGGGAGAGGCCATAAAGGACACCAGAATCTGACGGATACACCGCACCAAGCTCTTGTATCACGGGCAGATGACCCCTTGGGGGCGTTCCCGGGGCGTGCTCATGAACTGTTGCAGCCGACTTAGGCCGTGGGGCTGATCTCGAGGGTGAGGAAGTCTTTGGCCAGCAGCGTGTTGGGGAAGATCGCCTGGGCTTCCTGCAGCAGATCTTTTGGCGTCACTGGATTCCCCGGGGCGTAACGCGGGCTGAGATGGGTGAGGGCCAGTTGTTTGACCCCTGCTTCCGCAGCCGTCTGAGCGGCCATGGTGCTGGTGGAGTGCTGGCGCTGGAATGCCATCTCCGCCTCGGCATGGGAAAAGGTGGATTCGTGGATCAGCAGATCGGCGCCGCGAGCCAGTTCCACTGCTGCGTCACAGAAGACCGTGTCGGTGCAGTACACCACGCTCACACCGGGCCGGGCCGGGCCACAAAGATCGCGCCCATCAATCGTGCGGCCATCCTCCAGGGTGACGGTGCGCCCTCGCTGCAGTTGGCCATAGATCGGTCCCGGGGGGATGTCCAGCGCGCGTGCTTTGGCCACGTCGAAGCGTCCAGCCCTCGGTTTCTGCTCGATTCGGTAGGCGTATGCGGGCACCCGGTGGGTGAGGGGGGTGGCGCGCACGATGATGTCGTCGTCTTCAAGCACCAGCGTTCCCTGTTGGGCGGCCTCTTTCACCCGGTGGAAAGCCATCGGGTAGCCGATGCGGGTTGAACTGGTGCGCAGCACCCCCTGCAGATAGCTCTCCAGGGGGTCCGGGCCATAGAGATCCACGCCGGAGCTGTTGCCCGCGAGTCCCAGGCTGGCGAGCAGACCGGGCAGCCCAAACACGTGGTCGCCATGCATGTGGGTGATGAACACCCGGCGCAGTTGCGAGAGGCGCAGATCACTGCGCAGGAATTGATGTTGGGTGCCTTCGCCGCAGTCGAACAACCACAGTTCCGATCGCTGCGGCAGCCGCAGGGCCACGGAGGAAACATTGCGAGCCCTGGTGGGAACGCCGGAGCTGGTGCCGAGGAAAGTGACCTGCACGGTCTAGGGCGGGCAACCATCAAATCTGGCATGCAGCACCCTGGTGCTCCTCCCGACTGAAAGGCACACTGGGCTGCCCTGGCGATCGGACGGCGTGGCAAGGCCTGTTCCCTATCGGCTGTTTGTACCGGCTCGCGGGTGTGTCGCGGCAGCTGGCCTCGCCCTCGTTCAGCCCTGTCTGGGCCCAGCGCTTCCACTGGCGGCGGGGGAGTTGTCCTCCCGGCAACCGCAGATGCGGGTGTTGGTGGCTGAAGGTGCCCGTCTGGATCTGCGGGCGGATGGCAGCAAGCGCTTTCAAGTCAGGGGCCTGGGTACGCGGGTTGAGCAGCTGACGCGTTTGCAGGTGCGCCTCAGTGGAGGTCGGTTGGTGGTTGACAGCCCAGATCTGAGCGGAGCGCGCCAGCTGGGGGTGACGGGGTTGACCGTGCACAGCCAGGATCCCCGCGGGATCTGGCTCGGGAAGCGGCGCTACGCCGGCTCCCTTGAGCTGATGGTGCGCAATGGCCGCCTCCAAGCGGTGAACCATCTCGGGGTCGAGACCTACCTGGCCAGCGTGGTGGGGAGTGAGATGCCCCAGGACTGGCCCATAGCCGCTCTGCAGGCTCAGGCTGTGGCGGCACGGACCTATGCCCTGCGTCAGCGAGGGCGAAAGGGCAGCTTTGATGTACAGGCGACCGTGGCCAGTCAGGTGTACCGAGGCCTGGAATCGGCCACGCCGCGTACCCAGGAGGCTGTCGACAGCACCCGCTCGCTGGTGATGGTCCATGGCGGCAAGTTGATCAATGCTGTGTTTCACAGCAGTTCCGGTGGCGCCACCGAGCCCAGCGGGGAAGTGTGGAGAACACAGTTGCCCTATCTGGTGAGCGTGCCCGATCACGATGGGCAGAGTCCGGTGCATCGGTGGTCGCAGACCTTCGACCGCCGCCAATTGCAGGCGGCATTCCGGGAAACCGGTGGTCTGCAGGCGGTGGACGTACTGCGCACCAGCTCGACTGGCCGCCTGCGCTCAGTGAGGGTGCGCGGACCCGGAGGCTCTGTGGTGCTGAGCGGTCGTGACTTGCGTCAGCGGCTTGGCCTCAAAAGCACGATGGTCAGTTTCAACTGGCTTGCCCAGGACGTCGCGGACCACAACAGTCGCCCGGCGCAGCAGGGTGTTTCTCCTGAGCGCGACCGACCTCTGTTGATCGGGCTCTGGCGTGATTCGGCCAGTGGCTCGAGCACCCCATCCCAGGGGCATGGCAGGGCCCAGGCCTTGATCCCTCCGCCACCTCCCATCGTGCCGGCGCCTGCCTTGGCTTCTCCGCGCCGCGGCCGTGTGCTCGAAGTGCGCGGCCAGGGGTTTGGCCATGGCGTGGGCATGAGTCAGTGGGGAGCCCGAGGCCTTGCGGAGCAGGGTGCCGACTTCCGTCAGATTCTCAAGCACTACTACCGGGGCATCACCATTCGCCCGTTCCAGCCGGCTGATGATCCATCCATGGCATTCCACCCTGTGCTCAGGCCAGCCTGGAACAGTTGACGAAGCCCAACTGTGGCTGCACTGCATCTGCCCGACACGATCACTCTTGAGCAGCGGCCTGAGCCCATTGGGCTGATGGAGGCGGTGGTCGATCACTGGGAGCAACAGTTGCGTCAGCGTTTGACGCAGACCAATCCGCGACCTCTGGGTCTGGCCACCGGGCGCACGATGGAGCCGTTTTATGCGGCCCTGCGGGGGCGTTTGCGTCTCTGGAGTTCCAGTGAACTCGCCCTGCTGCGTCAGGGGTGGCTCAGTTTCAATCTCGATGAATACGTCGGCCGTTCCGCTGCCGATCCGGACAGCTTTGCCGCTTACATGCAGCATCAGCTCGCCGGCCCACTGGGGTTGTCGCCTGATCAGCTGCGGGTTCCGAATGGGGCTGCTGTCGATCCAGACCAGGAGGCGATGGCCTACGGCCAAGCCCTGCAGGCGGCTGGTGGGGTTGGTTTGCAGCTGCTCGGGCTCGGGGCCAATGGCCATGTCGGCTTTAACGAGCCTCCCTGCAGTGCGGATGTGACCTGTCGCTGCGTTTCCCTTTGCCATGCCACCCAGGAGCAGAACGCCGCCGCCTTCGGTGGTGATCCCCAGCAGGTGCCGGATCGGGCGATCACCCTGGGGCTGGCGGAGATCCTGGCTGCGGAGGAAGTGCATCTGATCGTCACAGGAGACTCCAAGCGCGAGATCCTGGCCCGGGTGTTCTCCACAGGCTGCGACCCCTCCCTGCCTGCCAGCTGGTTGTTGCGCCATCCACGGGTGAGGCTGTGGGTGGATGATGCGGCTCTTGGAGTTGCGGTGGCAGCGCGTTGACCGAGTGGCGCTTCTGGGTGGATCGCGGCGGCACCTTCACCGACCTGGTCGCCTTGGCCCCCGATGGTCGGCTGCTGGTGCGCAAGGTGTTGTCCGAGCAGCCCGACACCCCAGGTGATCCCGCCGTTCGTGCTCTGAAGAGCCTGTTGGCGGTTGAAACCTCCGGCGACGCCACCATCGAGGAGCTGCGGCTCGGCACCACCGTGGCCACCAACGCCCTGCTGGAGGGGGCGGGCGACCCTGTGCTGCTGCTCACCAACGAAGGCTTTGCGGACGTGCTCCGGATCGGCGACCAGCATCGCCCCGACCTGTTCGCCCTTCAGCTGCAGTCTCCGCCCTTTCTGGCGACAGCGGTGGAGGAGCTGCAAGGGCGGCTCGACCCTGAGGGCGGAGAGGTGACGCCCTTGGTGCTGGATGGGGCTCTCGAAGAGCGCTTGCGAGCCCACCATCGCCAGGGGGTGCGTAGCTGTGCCATCGCTCTGATGCATGCCTGGCGCCACCCCGACCACGAGCGCCGGCTGGAGGCGTTTGCTCGCGGTATTGGCTTCACCACCGTGATCTGTTCCCATCAGGTTGCCCCTTTGCCCCGACTGGTGCCGAGGGGGCAGACCACCTTGGTGGAGGCCGCGGTGGCCCGCCCCTTGTTCGCCTATCTCCAGCAGGTGCAGCAGGCCCTGGGTGTGGCCACGCGGATGCGGGTGATGACCTCCAGTGGGGCCCTTCAGTCCATGGGCAGTCTCCTGGCGAAGGACACGATCCTGTCCGGTCCGGCTGGGGGGATGGTGGGTGCGGTGGCGGTGGCGCGCAGGGCTGGTTTCAAGCAGGAGCCCTTGGTCGGATTCGACATGGGTGGCACCAGCACCGATGTGTTCTGTCTGCCGGCTGGCGCGTCCGACCAGGCTTGGGAGCGCAGCCCTGAAACAGAGGTGGCTGGATTGCAGCTGCTGGCACCGCGGTTGCCGATTCACACCGTTGCCGCTGGCGGTGGATCGATCATCACCCGCGACGGTGATCGATTGATCGTTGGGCCGCGCTCCGCCGGTGCCGATCCGGGGCCGGCCTGTTATCGCCGCGGGGGGCCGCTCACCATCACGGACGCGAACTTGCTGCTGGGGCGTCTGCAGGTGGAGGGGTTCCCTGCGGTGTTCGGCCCCAAGGCCAATCAGCCGCCGGATTCACAGGTGGTGCGTGATCAATTTGCTGCCCTTGCCTGCGCGTTGAAGCGCACGCCCGAGCAGCTGGCGGAGGGCGCCCTGGATCTGGCGGTGGAGACCATGGCGGCGGCGATCGAGCAGGTGTCGCTTGCGCGGGGCCACGACATTCGCAGGGGTGTTTTGGTCGCCTACGGCGGTGCTGCAGGGCAGCTGGCTTGCCGTCTGGCCCGATCGCTGGGGTTGGATCAGGTGCTCCTTCATCCCCTGGCTGGGGTGCTGTCGGCCTATGGCATGGGCCAGGCGCGTCAGCGCCAGTGGCGGCAGGGTGCTGTGCGCCGCTCGCTGGATTCGTCTCTGCTGCCGGCGTTGACGCAGCAGTTGGAGGCGGCTTTGGCCGATGCCGAACAACAGCTGCAGGCGGATGGGGATGGCTGCGGTGGCGGCCTGGAGCGACAGATCGCGCTCGAATTGCGGGACCCTGATTCAGAGCAAGGGCTGTTGGTGGCGCTCCCTGCCCTGGTGGAAGGGGCAACGGTGCACGTACCGCCCTGCGCGGTGCTGGAGGACGCCTTTGCCGCCCTGCATCAGCAGCGCTTCGGTTTCGTTCCGCAGCGGCAGGTTCCTCTGGTGGTGGAGCGTTTTGAGGTGGAGGTGCTGGCGCCGGCGCTGTTGGCATCGCTGGCCCAGGGCCAGGACATTCGCCTGTCTGAAGAGCCCTCTTCACCCCAACAGCCCAAGTCTGTGACCATGCATTGCCCAGGCCGCGGCTGGTGTTCGGTGCCCCTGTGGCATCGCCACCAGCTCCGAGAGGGGCAGCGTCTGGAGGGGCCGGCTCTCATCCAGGAGCCAACGGGCTGCATCGTGCTGGATCCCGGTTGGTGGGCACGCTGCCTGCCGGGCGGAGAGTTGGTGCTGGAGGCGCAGGCGGGGGGAGAGGCATCCGGTTCTGCTGCTCAGGTGGAGCCGATCTCAGACCTCCAAACACGGGTGGATCCGGTGGACCTGAGCCTCTTCCATCACCGCTTCATGGTGATCGCCGAACGGATGGGGGAACGGCTGCGCCAGACCAGCCGATCGGTGAACATCCGCGAACGGCTCGATTTCTCCTGTGCTCTCTTCGATGCCGATGGGGCCCTGGTCGCCAATGCGCCCCACATCCCCGTGCATCTGGGCTCCATGGGGGATGCCGTGGTGGATCTGCTCGCCCAAGTGGAGGAGGGGGCGGTGCCTCCGCTCCAGCCCGGTGATGTGGTGATCAGCAATGACCCCTTCCATGGGGGGACCCATCTGCCCGATATCACGGCGATCACCCCGGTGTTTGTTGGCGCCGGTACACCTCGCTTCTTTGTCGCAAGCCGCGGGCACCACGCCGATGTGGGCGGGCTGACCCCCGGATCCATGCCGCCCTTCAGTCACCACATCCAGCAGGAGGGCTTGCGCCTGCGCCATTGGCCACTGGTGCGTGCCGGTCAGCTTGATCGTCAGTCCTGGGCGGGGCGGCTGGCCCAGGAGCCCATCCCCCCCCGGGCGCCGGAGCTGTTACTGGCAGATCTCCAGGCGCAGGTGGCCGCTAACCGTCTTGGGGTGGAATTGCTGGAGGCCTTGGTGGCCCGGGAAGGTCAGGAGAGGGTTAGCCGCTACATGCACCACGTGCAGGATCACGCTGCGGCTGCTGTCGAAGCCCTGCTCCCCGGTCTGGAGGATCGCAGTTTTCAAGTGGTGCTCGACAACGGCGCCAGGCTCCAGCTGGATCTGCAGGTGGATCGGGACAACCGACGGGCGCATCTCGACTTCAGCGGCAGTTCTGCCCAGGGCACCCACAATTTCCATGCCCCTCTGGCGGTGACCAAAGCGGCCGTGCTCTACGTGATGCGCTGTCTGGTGGAGGAGCCGATCCCATTGAATTCCGGCTGTTTTCGCCCGCTCACGTTGACGGTTCCCGCTGGATCCCTGCTCAATCCCACCACACCCGCTGCGGTGGTGGCGGGCAATGTGGAAACCTCGCAAGCGCTCTGCAATCTGCTGTTTGCGGCCCTGGGCGTGATGGCTGCGGCTCAGGGCACCATGAACAACCTCAGCTTCGGTAATGAGCGCTATCAGTACTACGAAACGATTGCCGGAGGAACCGGTGCAGGACAGGGCTTTGCCGGTGTGTCGGGCCTGCAGTGCCACATGACCAACTCCCGGCTCACCGACCCTGAAATCCTTGAGCAACGCTTCCCCGTGCGCTTGGAGCGCTTCGGCCATCGTCGCGGCAGTGGTGGTGCGGGGCGCTGGAGTGGCGGTGATGGGCTGGAGCGGACGTTTCGTTTTCTCGAAGCAATGACGGTGGGGGTGTTGTCGGGAAGCCGCCAGATCGCCCCCTTCGGCCTTGCCGGTGGGGGTGATGGAGCCTGCGGCCGCAACCAGATCACCCGTACCGATGGAACGGTGCAGGTTCTGCCTGGATGCGTGCAGCTTGAGGTCTTGGCTGGGGACTGTCTGACGATCGCCACCCCAGGCGGCGGGGGCTGGGGTGTGCAGGAATGCCCATGAACGGTGGCTGTGTAGCGGTGTGAACGACCTAGGGCTGGACAGATCCGCTACAACGGACTCGTGAGACCAACTTGTCTTACCGACGTTCACTCCGTGACCCACAGATTGTGAGATCGGAGCGCAGTTCGTTTCAAGCCAGGGAACGGGGGCTTGAGCTAACTCGGAGAACCTCCATGCAGCTCACTTACATGGGCAACGTCTACACGCGTCAGACCATCGCTGATGCGAAACCTGTGGTGCAACTCACCTATCGCCGCACGTCTTACGACACACGTCGTGCCGAGGCTGCTGCGGTCGCTGAAACCCTCACCTACCGCGGTGTGGCCTATCAGCGCTGAGGGCAACCGACAGCCAGAGCAAAGCCCCGCCGAAGCGGGGCTTTTTGATGTCAGCGAATGATGGGGGCCGTTTCCGGCAGGCAAGCCACCTGGTCGTTGAGGACCGCCGCAATGATCATGTGCAGATAGGCGGCCTGGCGTAGGCGGATTTCGCTTGTGGCATCTGGAGCACCGCTTTCAAGGGTGGCGGTGATCTGCTGGAGGGCGGCGAGGTTTTGGTGGCGATTCATGACCGGAGTGGGATCTGCAGTCACCCTCTCCGAAGTGTCGGCACAGGGCTGTGATCTCAATCCGCAGGGCTGTGATCTCGCGCACAGGCCTGCCGGTAGTTCAGGTCAGTCGATCTCCAGATCCGTGGCAAGTTCCAAATTGGCGCTGACGCTGCTCACGTCGTCGAGCTCTTCCAGGACCTCCAGCAGCTTCAGGCACTGCCGTGCCGTGTCGGAATCCTGAATCGTCACTTGGGTGAGGGGATGCCAGCAGTGCTCCCATTCCTGCACGCTCCACCCTTGCTCGCGCAGCCCGTTCTGAAGGGCTTCCAGGGCTTCGAACGAGCCGTGCACCAGGGCTGTGCCGTCGTCGCTGAGCTCATAGCCATCCGCGTCCAGGTTCAGCAGGTCTTCCAGGAGTGCCTCCTCGTCGAGCGGGCCAGGAGCCTTGCCTTTGCTCTCGGCGACTGGAGCCGCGATGCGCACTTCACTGCGGTGGCTGAACAGGTAGCTGACGCAGCCGCTTTCCCCCAGATTGCCGCCGTTCTTGCTGAAGGCGAGGCGGATGTCGGCAGCCGTGCGGTTGCGGTTGTCGGTGAGGGCGTTCACCAGCACGGCAACACCGCCTGGGGCATAGCCCTCGTAGCGGATCGTTTCCAAGGCGTTGGCTCCATCACCGGCCTGGCCGGAGCCCTTGGCAATCGCGCGCTCGATGTTGGCGGCGGGGACGCCGGCGGCCTTGGCTTTGGCGATGGCCGTTCGTAGTTGGAAGTTGCCGGCTGGATCCCCCCCGGCCCGTGCGGCCACGGTGATCTCCCGGCCGATGCGGGTGAACACGGCGCCGCGCTTGGCATCCACCACGGCTTTGGTGCGTTTGATTTGGGCCCATTTGCTGTGGCCGGCCATCGATGTGCGTCTGCCCTGAGAACTGGAAGGCAGGGTACCGGCAGGATGCCGCTCGGTTCACCCTGATCAGCCGCGGGCGTCGAACACCACCTTGGGGCGCAGCTGCTGATCGCTTTCCAGGAGCCCCAGGCCCAGCATCACGTCGTTGTTCCCAATCACCACCACCGGTTGCCCGATCGTGCCGAGCCCGTTGGGCAGGGTCAGTCTTCGCCCGCAGCGCCAGTCGTCGATTTGTGCGCCCGTGGCCTGGTGCTGAACCAGGTGGTGTAAGGCGTTTTGGGGCGCCAGGATCGGCGGCCGTGCGGCTGGTTCCAACGGCCCATGCTCAGGCCAGTCGGGTAGATCACTGGCCTGATCGATCTGGAAGCCAAGGGCCTGCACGCGGCGCAGGCTGGCCAGGCAGCCTCCGCAGCCCAGCCGCTCTCCCAGATCACGGGCCAGAGAGCGGATGTAGGTGCCGGAGGAGCAATGCACCTCCAGCTCGAGGCGTCCCCGGTCGGCATCCCAGCCGAGCAGTTCCAGCCGATGAATGGTGACGGGTCGAGCGGGCAAATCCATCTGTTCGCCGCGGCGCGCGCGCGCATGGGCCCGCACACCATCCACATGCACGGCTGAGACCTGGGGAGGACGCTGCTGGATGGCTCCGCGAAACGCTGCCAGCGCGTCCTCCAGCTCGGCTGGGCTGAGTTGCGGCCAGGGTTGGGTGCTCAGCCGTTCGCCATCGAGGTCGTCGGTGTTGGTGGTCAGGCCCAGCTGGATGCTGCCCTGATAGGTCTTCTCGCCGGGGAGGTAGGGGAGCAGCCGGGTGGCGGGGCCGAGGGCGATGGGCAGCACGCCAGTCACGGCCGGATCGAGGGTGCCACCGTGGCCCACGCGCTTCAGTCCGAAGCAACGCCGCAGCCGGCTCACACAGTTGTGGGAGGTCAGCCCTGCTGGCTTGTCGATCACCACGAAGCCGCAAGGAGTGTCCACCAGCGCGTGCGCCCATCTGGAATGACTGTGCCAGCTCGAGCTGACCGGTAGGTTGGCCGCGGCGTGAGACCAGACCATGCAACAGCTTCTATCCAGCAGCGTGGATGTGGCGGCCTTCCTTCACGACGGCCTGGCCGTCAAGGACCACCTCAGCGCCTATCTGTCCCTGCCTCTGGATGAGGTGGAGACCCGTCTCGCCCGCAGCACGGACGACCTGGCGGCTCTCCATCCAGGCGCTTTCCAAGCGGACGATGCCACCGGCTTCTATGAAGACACGGTGGGTACAGGTCATTTGCTGGAGCTGGCGGCCTGGCATCTCAGCAGCGCTGATTACATCGCTGACACCCTGCGCCTTCAGCAGCAATTTGCTCGTGGCCAGGTGCTGGACTTCGGTGGTGGCATCGGAACCCATGCGCTGGCGGCTGCTGCGTTGCCGTCTGTCGACCACGTGTGGTTCGTTGATCTCAATCCCCACAACAGGGCGTTTGTTGCCGACCGCGCCAAAGCCCTCGGCCTGGAGGAACGCCTTTCGGTGCATCGGGATCTTGTGAGCTGTGAGGGGCAGCGCTTCGACACGGTGGTGTGCCTCGACGTGCTCGAGCATCTCCCCGATCCTTCGGATCAGTTGGAGCGCTTTCATGCCGCCATGGCGCCCGGCGCCACCGCCCTGTTGAACTGGTATTTCTTCAAGGGGCACAACGGCGAATACCCCTTCCATTTCGATGACCCTGCCCTGGTGGATGCCTTCTTTCGCACCCTGCAGACCCGTTTCCTCGAGGTGTTTCACCCCTTCCTGATCACCACTCGGGCTTATCGGCCGCTCTGACGACAAAAAACCTCAGCACCTGAAGGTGCTGAGGTTGCAGGTGGCGAAGCTCTTTGAACTCCGCCTCAGGATCGAAACGATCGCTCTGGGCTCAATCAGCCGGCGGTGGCCACACTGATGCGCTTGCGGGTGCGAAGGCCGCGCTTGATGGTCTCGAAAGTAACGACGCCATCGATCAGAGCGAACAGGGTGTCATCTTTGCCTTGGCCCACATTCAGGCCGGGCAGAACGGCAGTGCCGCGCTGACGGATCAGAATTGAACCTGCGGTCACGGTTTCGCCGCCATAGGCCTTGACGCCAAGGCGCTTGGAATTGGAGTCGCGTCCGTTACGTGTTGAGCCTGTGCCTTTCTTATGTGCCATGAGGGAGTCGGGGTCGGATGAGTGGAGAAGAGGTGTTGGAGAAGCTCAGCCGATGGCTTTGCCGCCGACCTTGATGGACTGAACCATCACTCGGGTCAGCTCCTGACGATGACCATTCTTGCGACGGGTCTTCTTCTTCGGGCGCATTTTGTAAACGATCACCTTCGGGCCGCGGCGGTGATCCATCACCTTCAGCTCAACGGTGGCGTCTTTGACGTAGGGCTGGCCAAGGGTGGTTCCTTTGGCGTCCTTCACCAGAAGAACGTTCTCGAGAGTCACGGTCTCGTCAACTCCGGCCTGAAGACGGTCCAGGTCGTAGTAGCGGTTGGGCTGCAGCCAGAACTGCTGACCTGAGGCCTCGACAATTGCGTAGGTCTCGTTACTGGGATCTGCCATGGAGAAAAAGCGACGCGTTCAGGCTCGAGATTCAGTCGTGGGCAGACCAGCGAAGTGGTCTGTGCTTGACCTGTCTCGATTCGGCCTGACCCGCAATCGGAAGACAAACAAAGATCTTCCACCTTTGCTTTCCCTTTCGTCAAGATCAGAGCAAGAGCCTCCCGCGCAGGATGAATGGTCCGGCCCTTGCCATTGCCTTGCTGCTGAAAAGCCCGAAGCTGGTGCCCGCCTGTCGGTCGTGGTTGCCCGACAATCGCTACACCGTCGTTGACCTTGGCCTGACGGGTGGCGTCACCGACTTTCAGGCGGCTCTCGAGCAGCAGCGGGAAGGGGTGGATGCGGTGGTGATTGAGCAGTCGCTGCTGGAACCTGATCTGCGTCGCTCCCTGTTGGAAGCAGGGTTGCTCTTTCCTGCTGTGGTGGTCGGGGAGGTGATGGGTCGGGTGGATTACCACCCCGAGGAGGTGCATCTCCCAAGTGATCAGCTGGAGCAACTGGGGTACAACGTTGATGCGGCCATCTCTCGATTCCTGCGTCACGGACAAAAGGACGAACGGCAGGCGGAAGGCCAGGCACTGGATGTGGAAGGTGGTGTGGTGGTGGAAGCCAGTGCCTGGCGGCTGACGAGCCGTCTGCAGGAGCGCCTTGGTTACCTCGGCGTTTTCTACAAGCGCGATCCCTCGCGTTTTCTCAGTCGTCTTCCCCCTGGCGAGCAGGAGGAATTGTTGAAGTCGCTGGAGCGCACCTATCGCGATCTCTTGCTCAGCTACTTCCGAGATCCGGCGGCGGCGAACCAAGCCCTCGAGAGCTTCGTCAATACCGCGTTCTTTGGTGACCTACCGATAACAAGAACTGTGGAAATTCACATGAACTTGATTGACGATTTCTGGAAGAAGCTCAGACTTGAAGGGCACAAGAACGATTTTCTCCAGGATTACCGCTTGGCACTGCTTGATGTGATGGCCCATCTCTGTGAGATGTATCGCCGTTCAATTCCGACAGAAGCCCAGCTGGCACGCTCTGAGCAGTTCGGTGGGGAGGTGGTGTCGTCATGAGCCCACGCAAGACCTACATTCTCAAGCTCTATGTGGCGGGGAATACCCCAAATTCCATGCGTGCGTTGAAAACGCTGCGCAACATTCTTGAGACTGAATTCAAGGGCGTGTATGCCCTCAAGGTGATTGATGTTCTCAAGAATCCTCAGCTGGCGGAGGAAGACAAGATTCTTGCGACGCCGACGCTCTCCAAGATTTTGCCGCCGCCGGTTCGGCGAATTATCGGAGATCTCTCGGACCGTGAGCGGGTCCTGATCGGCCTGGACCTTCTCTATGACGAGTTGACCGACTCGGGGCTGGGCTCCTCGTTGAGGGATTCGTTTTCGGATGAACACATGGTGTCGACAGATTCTTAAGACGATTCGTGGTCATTCGGCCAATTCTCTTTCCTCTGATTAACGTTCGAGTAATCCAGTGACGTCATGAAGATCTCAGGATCCACGGGCTCTCCTCAGATGCAGGTTCAGAAGCTCCCGACAGGGATCGAGGGCTTTGATGACGTTTGCCACGGTGGTCTGCCGATCGGGCGCAGCACGTTGATCAGCGGTACCTCTGGTACGGGTAAAACGGTCTTTTCGCTGCATTTCCTTCATAACGGCATTGCTCATTTTGATGAGCCTGGAATTTTTGTCACTTTTGAAGAGTCGCCGCTCGATATTCTGCGCAATGCAGCCAGTTTTGGCTGGAATCTTCAGGAGATGGTTGAGCAGGACAAGCTCTTTATTCTCGACGCATCGCCAGACCCTGATGGCCAGGATGTGGCGGGGAGTTTTGATCTCTCTGGTCTGATTGAGCGCATTAATTACGCCATCCGCAAATACAAGGCTAAGCGGGTGGCGATTGACTCCATCACTGCCGTCTTCCAGCAGTATGACGCTGTGTTCGTGGTGCGCCGTGAGATCTTCCGGCTGATTGCCCGTCTGAAGGAAATCGGGGTCACCACGGTGATGACCACGGAACGTATTGATGAATATGGCCCCATTGCCCGTTACGGGGTTGAGGAATTCGTTTCCGACAACGTGGTGATTCTGCGCAATGTGCTCGAGGGTGAGCGCCGGCGTCGCACGGTTGAAATTCTCAAGCTTCGCGGCACCACGCACATGAAGGGCGAGTTTCCCTTCACCATGGGGGCCCATGGCATCAGCATCTTCCCGCTTGGGGCCATGCGCCTGACCCAGCGCTCTTCCAACGTGCGCGTCAGCTCAGGCGTGCAGCGCCTCGATGAAATGTGTGGCGGAGGATTCTTCAAGGATTCGATCATCCTGGCTACCGGTGCCACCGGTACAGGCAAGACATTGCTGGTGTCGAAATTCATTGAAGACGCCTGCCGTAACAAGGAGCGCGCCATTCTCTTTGCCTATGAGGAATCACGGGCGCAGTTGCTGCGCAACGCCACAAGTTGGGGAATTGATTTTGAGCAGATGGAGCAGGATGGACTGCTCAAAATTATCTGTGCCTATCCCGAATCCACTGGCCTTGAAGATCACCTGCAGATCATCAAAACTGAAATTAATCAGTTCAAGCCGTCTCGGATGGCGATCGATTCGTTGTCGGCCCTTGCGCGGGGTGTGAGCCATAACGCCTTCCGCCAGTTTGTGATCGGGGTCACCGGTTATGCCAAGCAGGAGGAGATCGCCGGTTTCTTCACGAACACCTCGGAGGAATTCATGGGTAGTCATTCGATTACCGACTCCCATATCTCCACCATCACCGACACCATTCTGATGCTTCAGTATGTGGAAATCCACGGTGAGATGGCCCGTGCCCTGAACGTGTTCAAGATGCGTGGTTCGTGGCACGACAAAGGCATCCGTGAATTCGTGATTACGGGGAATGGACCCGAGATCAAGGACTCCTTCTCCAACTTCGAGAGGATTATCAGTGGCGTTCCTCACCGGGTCACCACCGATGAGCGCAGCGAGCTTTCGCGCATTGTCCGCGGCGTGAATCCCGACGCCTGATCTCCCTTAAGAGCTGAGTTGCTCCTCGAGATCGGCCTGTTGACGACGGTTCTGGCGTTCCGCTTGGAGCGCCAACTCGTCCTGGTCGGCTGCGGCCAGCGGAAGGTCGAACCAGAAGGTGGTGCCCACGTTTGGTTCGCTGACCATGAACACTTGGCTGCCGTGTTTCTCGATGATTCCTCGCACGATTGAGAGTCCGAGGCCTGTGCCCACTTCGGTGTGCACAGCGTTTTCGACTCTGTAGAACCGTTCGAAGATGCGCTGCTGATCCGCTTCGCTGATGCCGCAGCCTGTGTCGGCAATTTCAATGCGCAGCTTCGGTAGAGGAGACGTGAGCGCGCAGGTGGGGCCTTCGCTTCCCACGATGGCCAGGTCTTTCACCTCGCAGCTGTCGGGCCAGGCATAGGCCCGGAGCATGAGCGGCCCTCCTGGTCGGCTGAATTTGAGGGCGTTGCCAACCAGGTTGTCGAGCACCTGCAGAATCAGATCCCAGTTCCCAAGAACTTCCGGCAGATCCGGAGCGACCTCCAGGCGTAAGTCGACCTGGCGATCATCAGCATTGAGCCGATAGGTGCGCAGGGTCTGTTCCATCGCCGGCCGAAGACTGACGGGTTCGAACTGAACCACTCGGCCCGACTCCAGTCGGGACAGATCAAGAACATCGTTGACCAGGCGAGTCAGCCGGTCGGTTTCGTCATTCGCGACGCCCAGAAACTCTTTTTGTTCTTCTGCACTGAGTTGATCACCGAGATCATGCAGGGTCTCGACGTAACTCTTGATGTTGAACAGCGGTGTACGCAGTTCGTGAGAGACGTTGCTGATGAAACGACTTTGCGCGGCGTTGAGTTCGACTTCGCGGGTGAGGTCCTGAATGGTGACGGCGATTCCCTTGAGACTTTCCCCGCTTGCATCGCGCACTGCTTGAAACACAAAGCGCAGGGTGCGGGGAGGCTCTCCGGCACTGCTGCGTAATTCGTTGCTGTCGGCGGAGTTGCAGAGCACAGCATCCAAGGTGCTGTGCAATTCCACGGCGAGCAGTTCCGGCAGTTCGCCGAGGAAGTCCTGACCCTCGAGCTTGCGGCCTTCCCAGCGGAACAGCCGCCGAGCTGTGGGGTTGGCCAGCACAATCTGCCCCTGGGCATCAAGGAGCACAGCTCCATCGGCCATGGTGGCGATCAGGGAGGCTTGTTTGACCTGAGCTGCGGTCAGCTCTTCGATGTTGGCGGCGTCATAGGCCTGGAGCTGGGAGGCCATGGCGTTGAAGCCATCAAGGAGTTCCCCCAGTTCTCCCCCCACGGGAAGGCCGATACGGGTTTGGAAGTCGCCTCGGGCAATGCGGCGTACGCCGCGCAGCAGCTCCTTCACCGGCCGGGTGATGGTGAGGGCATTGAACACCGCCCCCAGGATCACCAGAACCCAGATGGAAATGAACACCGCCACGGTGACTTCCCGCGTCAGCGCCGCGCTGGCCAAGCCCGTTTCACTGGGATTGACCCCCAGGGCCAGGACGCCGAGATAGCGGCCATTGCGGACCAGGGGAACGAAGACATCCGTCACCTTTCCCTGGGGGGTCAGGTGCTGACGTACCAGAGGGTTCTGGGGACGTGTCTGCAGCTCTTCTGGCAGTTGCAGCCTGCGATTCAGGCGGAGGTCGCTGGTGCCACCCGCGGCATTGCCGCTGATGGGGATGCCCAGATAGACCACACCCTCCGGGTCGGCGAAAAAGATGTACCGGAGGCTGCTGCTGGAGCGCCAGAATTTTTCGGCCACATTGGCCAGCTCGCGATCGTGGCCCTGGTCCACCAACTCGGTGACATTGCCCGCCAGCAGCAGCCCAAGGTCTCGGGCGTAGCGGGTGTCATTCATCACGGCATCCCGTTGGATGCCGTTGAGGGCGAAGAAGGTGATGCCGGTCATCACCAGGCTCACCACCAGGGTGGCGATGGCTAGCAGCTTGGTCTGGAGGCTGAATTCAGCCCACCAGCCACTGAAGCGCTGCCACCACGACAGGTCGGCCTCTGCAGCCGGCTCAGAAGCAGGTGGGTTGCTGGAGACCATCGCGCCGCAGTGCGTGACAGCGAGCCTAGGGCCGCCGCACCTGATGGCCGATGTCGCGGCGATAGTGCATTCCATCGAAGCGCACCTGCTCCAGAGCCTGATACGCATTGGCGAAGGCCTGGTCGAAATCGGCGCCTTGGGCGGTCATCGTCAGCACCCGGCCACCGGAACTCAACAAGCGGCCCTGTTCATCGCGGCGGGTGCCGGCGTGGAACAGCTGGTGATTCGCACCGGGTTGCAGGTCGACCTGGATGGCATCCCCCTTGCGCGGTGCATCGGGATAGCCGGCCGCAGCGGCCACCACGCACACGCTGCAGTCAGCCCGGATGGTCAACGTTGGGGCCAGATCGAGGCGTCCGAGGGCACAGGCCTGAAGCACCTGGGCAAGCTCTGGGCCCATCAGCGGCATCAGGGTCTGGCATTCCGGATCGCCGAAACGGCAGTTGTATTCGATCACCTGCGGGCCGTCTTGGGTGAGCATCAAGCCCGCGTAAATCACGCCGCGGTAGTTGATGCCCCGCTCACGCAGAGCGTTGAGGGTGGGTTCCAGCACGAGCCGGCGCACCGTCTCAACGCCCTCGCTATCCAGCAATGGCGCTGGCGCGTAGGCCCCCATCCCGCCGGTGTTCGGGCCTTGATCGCCATCCAGCAGGCGCTTGTGATCCTGGGCTGGCGGCAGGATCACCATGCGCTCGCCATCGCAGAGGGCGAAGACCGATACCTCCGGTCCCTGCAGGCATTCCTCCAGCACCACCCGTTCCCCGGCACTGCCGAAGCGCCCGCCGAAAGCCTCGCGGATCGCGTTGGCCGATTCCACCACGCTGGTGGCAACGGTGACGCCTTTCCCGGCCGCCAGGCCGTCGGCTTTCACCACCAAGGGCCGCTGGATCTGCTCCAGAACAGCAAGACCCTCCTCAGCGCTGCTGATCGACCAATGGCCGGCGGTGGGAATGGACGCCTCTTGCATCAACTGCTTGGCCCAGGCCTTGCTCGCTTCCAGCTGGGCTCCGTCGGCGCCAGGGCCGAACACGGCGACCCCCCCATCCCGCAAGTGATTAGCCAGCCCGGCGGCCAGGGGCGCCTCCGGGCCCACCACCACGAGGTCCACGGACGCACTGCGGCAATGGTCCAGTAGTGCGGCGTGATCGCTTTCCGCAATCGCCAGGCGGCAGTAGCCCGCATCAGCAGCCGAGGTGGGATCCGGAACGCCGCCATTCCCCGGACTGACCCAAACCTTCTCAATACCCGGGCAGCGGCTCAGGGCCCAGCCAAGGGCATGTTCCCGACCGCCACCGCCGACCACAAGCACCCTCTGCAGGGCGGGAAGCGTCTGGAGACCGGAAGCGGAGTTGGCCATGGCAGCGAATCGGGCGGGGCAGGGCCCTTAGGTTTGAGCGGATCGCCGGGCGAGAGCGCCTGGGTCGATCTGCGTCCATCTTTGTTGAACGGCTGCCCCATGGGGATTTCCTCCCTCTCCATTTCCCTGCTGCTGGCGGCCGCTCCCCTGCCCGTGGAGCCAGCCCAAGCCCCAGCTGCAGCGCCTGCGCCGGTCCAGCCGATGGCGGAGGCGGACTATCGCCTTGTGCTTGAGAACGGTGATCTGACGCAGCTGGATGCGGCCTGTCGTGATGCAGCTCGCTTCGGCTTGGGCCCACGGATGCGTGACTTGCGTGATCGATTGATGTTGGTGGCACCGGCTCCGCAGCCCTTTGCGGTGGTGACCGCCAATGCGCGGGCTCTGTTGGCGTGCCGCGCTCCGGGTAGTGCGCGGCGGGTGCTCACGCGCTATGGCCCCGGTCCTGGCCCCCAGCGCCAGGAGTGGTTGCTGCTGTCTTGGCGCGCAGCGTCTGTAGCCTTGGATCACGAGGCGGCCGTTCTGGCGCTGCGTCGTCTTGCGGATGGAGATCTCTCGCGCCTGGAAGCGCTGCAGGTGGAGGTGGGAGAGAGCGACGCTGGACTGCGGTTGACCCGTTCGGCCCTGGATCAATTGGCTTTGCATGAAGCGGCCCTGGGCCGACTCGATCGAGCGGCGGCTGTGGCGCTCAGTGGTCAGACACCAGGTTTGGCGGCGGCTGAGCGGCTGGCGCTGGCAGCCCGTTGGCTGGAAGCCCTCGGTCAGCATGATTCCAGCCAGTTGATCGAATCGGCTCTCGATCAGGCCGCAGCGGCGGAGGCCTGGGCTCTTGCCGAGGAGTTGCTGCGGCTGCAATTGCAGTTGGAACGCAACGCTGGGGGCGATGGTGCACGGCCGCGAGCTCGCCTGGAGCGGCTGGCAACCCGGGTCGATGACCGTTACACCCTCTGGCAACTGCTCCAGGACGGAGCGGAGTCCCCTGAGCAGGACCGTCAGCGAGCCGAGCTGGAACGCCAGTTGCGTTCTCCTCGGGACCAGGCCGGGCAGCCCTCCCTGGAAGAATCAATCAAGCCAGGGCCAGCTGGTCCCGTTACGCCTGCGAATCCATGACCATCTCCCACGGCGCTCTGCTTTATGAGGGCAAGGCCAAGCGTGTGTATGCCGTCGATCAGGACGACCGGGTGCTGGTCGAATACAAGAACGACGCCACGGCGTTCAATGCCCTCAAGCGTGAGCAGATTGAAGACAAAGGCCGTCTGAACTGTCAGATCTCAGCGCGCCTGTTTGAGGTGCTCGAACGCGACGGCATCCCAACCCACTATCTGGGTCTGGTGGATGAGACCTGGATGGCGGTCCAGAAGGTGGAGGTGATTCCTCTGGAAGTGGTGCTGCGCAATGTGGCCACCGGATCGCTCTGCAAGCAAACCCCCATTGCCCCTGGCACCAGCCTGGAGCCTGCACTGCTCGACCTTTATTACAAGGACGATGCCTTCGGTGATCCTTTGCTGACGGAGGCGCGTCTGGAGTTGCTGCAACTTGTGACTGCAGAACAGCGCGAAGCGATCGAGCGCTTGGCCCGTCGCGTCAACGCCGCTCTGGTGCCGTTTTTCCGCAGCCTCGATCTTCAGCTGGTGGATTTCAAGCTCGAACTCGGCTGCAACACCTCTGGTGAGCTGGTGGTGGCTGATGAGATCAGTCCTGACACCTGCCGGTTGTGGGACCTGCGCACGACGGACCCCCAGGAGCGAATTCTCGACAAGGATCGGTTCCGTCAGGATCTCGGCGGGGTGATCGAGGCCTACGGGGAGGTCTGCAAACGGGTCCAAGGGGCCTGCCCGAACCCCCGCAACTGCAGGTAAGGTCTCGAGGAATTAGCGGCTTTTGCGCCGACTCCTCCTCCTTTCATGGTCAACTTCTCCTCCAGCCGGACCAAGGACGCCGTTCGGCAGGGGGCGCTGGGCCTGGCACTGGCCCTGCCGCTTCTGGCCACGGCTCCGGTGCGAGCCCAGGACGAGAGTCCTGCATCAGCAGACACCGAGACGGTCACGGAGACCGAAGCCATCACGGTGGACGTGTTGGAAGGAGATATCAAGGGTGACGCTGAGTCGACCGAGGTTGAGCAGGTGGAGGTGGAGGCCACCGAAGTGGAGACCCTCGAGGTGACCCCAGCGCCTGCTGAGAGCCCGGTCGCACAGCCCATTCAGGAGCAGCCACCCGCACAGCCCAGGGTGCTGATCAGTGAGGTGGTGATCGAAGGCATCGCCGGCCATCCCGAGCAGGAGCGCCTTGAGCTGGCGGCTTACGACGCCATGGGGGTGCGCCCAGGCAGTCGCGTCACCCGCGACCAGCTCAAGCTCGATCTGGATGCGATCTATGCGACCGGCTGGTTCTCCGATGTTCGGATCGAACCCGTTGATGGCCCCCTGGGGGTGAAGCTCCAGGTGCAGGTGGTGCCGAATCCGGTGCTCACCAAGGTGGAGCTGGAGCCGGAGGAGTCCAAGATTCCCGCCAGCGTGATTGCTGACACCTTCAGCTCTGATTACGGCCGCACGCTCAATCTCAACGAGCTGCAGCTGCGCATGAAGGAACTGCAGGGCTGGTACACCAAGGAGGGCTATTCCCTGGCTCGGGTATCGGGTCCGAGTCGCGTCAGCCCGGACGGGGTGGTGCAGCTCAAGGTGGTGATCGGCACCGTTGCTGGTGTGGAAGTTCAGTTCCTCAACAAGGATGGCGAGGCCACCAACGACAAGGGTGAGCCGATCAAAGGCAAGACGCGGCCCTGGGTGGTGACCCGCGAGATCTCGATTCAGCCTGGCCAGCCCTTCAATCGCACCCAGTTGGAAGGGGACCTCAAGCGCCTTTACGGCACGTCCCTGTTCAGCGATGTAAAGGTGACCCTCAAGCCGGTGGCCGGTGAGCCCGGCAGCGTCACGATCATCCTGGGCATCGTTGAGCAGTCCACCGGCTCTCTCTCCGGTGGTCTCGGTTACAGCCAGAGCCAGGGTGTGTTCGGCCAGGTTCAGTTGGCTGATACCAATCTGCTGGGCCGGGCCTGGAACCTTGCGCTCAACATCACCTACGGCCAATACGGCGGTCTGGCCAACTTCACGTTCACCGATCCCTGGATCAAGGGCGATAAGCACCGCACCTCATTCCGCACCTCGCTGTTCCTGAGCAGGGAAGTGCCTCAGGTGTTCCAAAGCCAGGACAACGGCAACATCCTCACCCTGCGCGACTACGCCGATAACGGTGGGCAGTACGCCTATTCGATCACCAATCCTCCGAGCTCGTTCAACACCGACAAGTTCAAGAGCGTCAACCAGGCCGACAAGGATTTCCCAAAAACCAGCTGGTTTGAGTTCGAGGGCGATTCAGTGGCCCTGCAGCGAGTCGGCGGCAATGTGATCTTTGCCCGCCCCCTCAATGGTGGTGATCCCTACAAGAGCGTTCCCTGGAAC
The DNA here is from genome assembly GCA_964225855.1 of Salipiger bermudensis. Lineage (GTDB taxonomy): Bacteria > Cyanobacteriota > Cyanobacteriia > PCC-6307 > Cyanobiaceae > Synechococcus_C. The sequence continues at coordinate 61,562 of CAXQPR010000041.1, forward strand.
GTGTTGGTGGGCCTCAACGTGCAGAACGTGCGGCCGATCAACTTCAACGGCGATTCCAGGGCTTACGCGATCCCGAACCGAAACATCAAAGACCACCGCATCCCCAACGACGACGTCGTGTGTGTGGCCTTCAACTGCGCCACGGAGAACAATCTGGCCGGTCTGCGTTTCGCTGCGACCTACAGCAACCTCAACGACCCGCGTAACCCCACCTCGGGCAACTTCTTCAGTTTCGGTACGGAACAGTTCGTCTCCGTTGGTGAGAACTCCCCAACCTTCAACCGCGTTCGCACCACCTACACCCACTTCATCCCGGTCAACTGGTTGCGCATCGCCAAAGGGTGCCGTCCCAAGCCCGGTGAAAAGGCGAACTGCCCCCAGGCCATCGGCATTCAGCTGAAGGCGGGCACGGTGGTGGGTCAGCTGCCGACCTACGAAGCGTTCTGTCTTGGGGGTTCCAACTCCGTGCGCGGTTGGTATGACTGCGATCTGGCCGTGGGCCGCAGCTTCGGTGAAGCAACGATCGAATACCGCTTCCCGATCATCAGCATCTTCTCCGGTGAGATCTTTGCAGACGCTGGCACCGATTTCGGCTCCCAAGCCAATGTGCCCGGTAAGCCTGGTCAACTGCTGGAGAAGCCCGGTTCCGGCTTCTCGATCGGTACCGGTGTGATCGTCACCACCCCTGTGGGCCCCCTGCGACTGGAGGTCGCCAGCCAGGACTTCACCGGTGACTGGCGTTTCAACCTCGGCGTCGGCTGGAAGTTCTGATGCAGATCTGGCCTGTCGATTACGACGGCGCCTGGACGCTTGCTGGTGCCATCACCCGCTCGGGTGTGGGCCTGCACAGTGGCGTTGATGTCTCGGTCACTCTGCTGCCGAGTGAGCGCCCGGGTTACTGGGTGTCATGGCAAGACGACTCCAGTCGTGAATCTGTGCAGTTGGCACCCAGTCAGGTGCGCGACAGTCAGCTCTGCACCACCCTCGATTTCGGTGAGCGTCGCCTGGCCACGGTGGAGCATCTGCTGGCGGCCCTGGCGGGCACGGGCATCACCCATGCGGAGCTGCGGGTGAGTGGTGCTGAGGTGCCCTTGCTGGATGGTTCGGCCCTGGGCTGGGTGGAGGCGATCGCCGAGGTGGGCCTTGTGCCTGCCGCATCGCCGCGTGCTCCTCGCCCCACCCTCGAGCAGCCGCTGGTGAAGCATCGGGGCTCGAGCGTGATCACGGCCGTTCCTGCCGACCAGTTCAGCCTTGTGGGCGTGATTGATTTCCCCCAGCCGGCGATTGGTCGTCAGCAGTTCAGCCTCACCCTCACACCGGAACTGTTTGTGGAGGAGATCGCCCCGGCCCGCACCTTCGGGTTCCGTGAGCAGGTGGAGCAGTTGCGCGCTGCCGGATTGATTCAGGGGGGAGCCCTTGATAACGCCCTGGTCTGTGACGGGGATCACTGGCTCAATCCACCCCTGAGGTTCGATGATGAACCGGTGCGCCATAAGCTGCTCGACTTGATTGGCGATCTGGCTCTGGTTGGTTTGCCTTCAGCGCAGGTGCTGGTCTATCGGGGCTCCCATGGACTGCACACCGATCTGGCGGCCGCTCTCGTTGCCACTCCCCTGTCCCCCAGCTGAATTCCCTTGACTCAGGTTTCCACCACTCCCGCGGAACCGCTCCTCAACAGTGAGCAGATCATGGGGCTCCTCCCCCATCGGTATCCCTTCGCGCTGGTGGATCGGGTGCTGGAGCACGAGCCCGGCGTGCGTGCCGTGGCGATCAAAAACATCACCTTGAATGAACCCCAGTTTCAGGGCCATTTCCCTGAGAGGCCTCTGATGCCGGGGGTGTTGATCGTGGAAGCGATGGCCCAGGTGGGAGGGCTGATCGTGAAGCAGATGCCCGATCTCCCCAATGGCCTGTTTGTGTTCGCCGGGATTGACGGCGTTCGTTTCCGCCGGCCTGTGGTGCCCGGCGATCAGCTGCGGATCAGTTGTGAGTTGGTCAGCCTCAAGCGGAAGCGTTTCGGCAAGGTGAAAGCCGAGGCCACCGTGGATGGACAGCTGGTCTGCTCCGGAGACCTGATGTTCTCGATGATGGACTGAAGGCCATGAGTGAGAACGCAGCCTCAGCGATTAGTGACAGTCAATCCGCGCAGGTGCATCCCCTGGCCTGCGTCGACCCCAAGGCCGAACTGGCCGAGGGTGTGGTGATCAGCCCCGGGGCCGTGGTCGGCCCCGAGGTGCGCATCGGAGCCCACACCTGGATCGGTCCGAACGCGGTGCTCGATGGTCGGCTCACGATCGGAGCCCACAACCGCATTTTTCCCGGTGCCTGTCTGGGGCAGGAACCTCAGGATCTGAAATACCGCGGAGCCCCCACTGAAGTGGTGATTGGCGACCACAACACCATTCGGGAGTGCGTCACCATCAACCGCGGCACCCACGAAGGGGAGGTGACCCGCATTGGTGATCGCAATCTGTTGATGGCTTACTGCCATCTGGGCCATCTCTGCACCCTGGGCAACGACATTGTGATGTCGAACGCCATTCAGGTGGCCGGTCACGTGGTGATTGAAGACAGGGCAGTGATCGGCGGCTGCCTGGGCATTCACCAGTTTGTTCATATCGGCAGCATGGCGATGGTGGGTGGCATGACCCGTGTGGATCGGGATGTGCCCCCCTTCTGCCTCGTGGAGGGTCATCCAGGGCGGGTGCGTGGATTGAATCGTGTTGGATTGCGCCGCAGCGGACTGGCCCAGAGCCACGAGGGCCGCGAGATGCGCCAGCTTCAGGAGATCTGGACCCTGCTCTACCGCTCGGATCATGTGATTGCTGAGGGGCTGAAGCTGGCCCAACAGCAGGAGCTGCTGCCTGCAGCCGACCACCTCTGCCGCTTCCTGGAGGCATCGATTGGTCAGGGCCGTCGCGGTCCCATGCCCGCCGCCAGCCGCTGATGGTGCGCGTTCTGATCAGCACCGGCGAAGTTTCCGGTGATTTGCAGGGGAGCCTGCTGGTGTCAGCCCTGCACCGTCAGGCTGCATTGCGGGGCGTGCCGCTGGAGGTGATGGCGCTGGGAGGGGCGCGCATGCAGGCCGCCGGCGCGGAGCTGCTGGCGGATACCGCTCCCTTGGGTTCGATTGGCCTCCTGGAGGCTTTGCCCCTGGTGCTTCCCACCCTCAAGCTGCAGGCGCGGGTCAACCGTGAACTGACGGCCCGTCCGCCGGATGCGGTGGTGTTGATCGATTACATGGGGGCCAATGTGCGCCTTGGCCAGCGCCTCCGGCGGCAACTGCCGCATGTGCCCATCACCTATTACATCGCCCCCCAGGAATGGGCCTGGCGCATGAATGATGGCGGCACCAGCAGCCTGCTGAAGTTCACGGATCGCATCCTGGCCATCTTCCCGGAGGAAGCGGCGTTTTATGCCTCCCACGGTGCGGAGGTCACCTGGGTGGGCCATCCGTTGCTGGATCTCACCTCCGACCGGCCCGACCGCGCTGAGGCGCGCCGCCAGCTCGGTCTCGAGCCTGAAGGGCGTCTATTGCTCTTGTTGCCTGCATCGCGTCCGCAGGAGCTGCGCTACCTGATGCCGGTGCTGGCTGAGGTGGCGGCCCGTTTGCAGGCCCGGGACCCTGGTCTGGCGGTGATGGTGCCGGCGGGTCTGAGTCGGTTTGAGCAGCCTTTGGAGGAGGCCCTGGCAGCCGCTGGGGTGAAGGCGAGGGTGATCCCTGCGGCGGAAGCTGATGCTCTCAAACCAGTGCTGTTCGGTGCCGCTGATCTGGCTCTCGGGAAATCAGGCACCGTCAATCTTGAGTTGGCCCTGCAGGGCGTGCCTCAGGTGGTGGGCTATCGCGTCAGTCGCCTCACCGCTTGGGTGGCGCGTCATCTTCTTCGCTTTCAGGTGGAGCACATCTCACCGGTGAACCTGCTGTTGAAGGAGCGCTTGGTGCCAGAGCTTCTGCAGGATGACTTCACCGTGGAGGCGTTTCTGGCTCAGGCGATTCCCCTGTTGGACGATGGTCCATCCCGTGCCCGGATGGATGACGGTTACCGCCGCCTGCGGGAGACGCTTGGCACCCCTGGTGTCACCGATCGGGCGGCGGCGGCCATTCTTGATTCGATCCCCCAATGATCCGCTTCTTTGTTGCGCTGCTGCTGGTGCCGTTGTTGTTGGCGGGAGGACCTGCCGCTTGGGCTGGTGCCACTCAGGAGGCGGTGCTGGCCGGTGGTTGTTTCTGGTGCCTTGAGCACGACCTGGAGTCTGTGCCCGGGGTGATATCCGCGGAGAGCGGCTACAGCGGTGGCCATGTCAACAACCCCACGTACCGGCAGGTGAGTGGTGAGACCACGGGCCACCAGGAGTCGGTGCGGGTGCGTTTCGACTCCGGCAAGATCACCTACGCCACCCTGCTGCGTTACTACTGGCGCAATGTGGATCCTCTCGACGGGGACGGCCAGTTCTGCGATCGCGGTGATTCCTACCGGCCTGTGATCTTCACCGATGGGGATGATCAGGCAGCAGCGGCACAAGCGAGCGCGGTGGCTGTGGCCCGGGAGCTGCAGGTGCCTGCTGACACCCTCAAGGTGCAGATCCGTCCTGCGGCGCGGTTCTGGCCTGCCGAGGACTATCACCAGAATTACGCCGATCGCAACCCGATCCAATACAACTATTACCGTTTCGCCTGTGGCCGCGACCGCCGCTTGGATCAGGTGTGGGGCAAGGTGGCGCGCACAGGCAATTCCTGGCTGAACCAGAACGCGTCAGAGCCATCGACATAAAAAAAAGGAGGGGCCCCTCAGCTCCTCCCTTGGTCGACGCATCGTTCTCACGACTGCGTCAAAATACTTAATCGCCTGGCGTCTCATCTGTGATGGGTGATACCAAATGTTCGCTGGGGCACAGTCTGGCCTCATTCTCCTTGGGCTGGACGTAAGCGATTGCTGATCATTTGCAGAAATCGTCAACACGAATCTGAGGAAAATCTGAAGCCGGTTCGGGGTCTGGGCTCATCAACTTCTCAGTGAAGGTGCGGGTTTTACCCCCTTTTCGCTCCTGAAGTCAGTGACTACCATCCTGGTGTGATTTGTAGGGGAGATGTATGTATCTGCTGACCATCAAAGACGGTCTTGTGACGCGTCACGTTGGTCCTTACCCTTCTCCGAAGCAGGCTTCCGATGATCTCGATCGGGTGTTGACCTCGTGCTCGGACCGGGCACGCTGGCAGATTCATGCGCTCGAGTGCCCTGGAGATGTGCGTTTCGCCCAAGTGCATGACGCCGACCCCCGTGTGGTTTCTGCGGCAGCGTCTTGATTTGACCGCTTCTTTGGCGGTGCCGCCTGATCAGTCCTGGCTGGGTGGTTGACGGCGCTTGGGATAGCCACGCAGCAGCCCGCTTTCAACCATCAAGCCCACCCCGGCGTTGATCAGGATCAGGCTGAGGGTGCCGTACCACCACCAGGGCCCGCCCTCCCCTCCGGCCATCTGCAGGGTGCGTCGGCTCACGGCTTCCCCGAACAGGCAGAGGCCTGCGGGGAGCAGCAAGATGCCGAGTTGGGCTCGCACATACCAGCGGAGGGGGCTGGACGCCATGGGGTCGTTGCTCCGTTGTGGCTGGAATTTAGGCGGCGGTGGTCGCGCCGCCTGTTACCCAGTTCACCAGGGTGCGCACGCCATAGCCGGTGGCCCCTGCCGGATCCATGCCGCGCCCCTTGTCACTCCAGACGGTGCCGGCGATATCGAGATGGGCCCAGGGGATGCCGGCATCCACGAATTCCTTCAGGAACAAGGCTGCTGTGATCGAGCCGCCGGGGCGAGGGCCGGTGTTCTTGAGATCGGCCAGCAGAGACTTCAGTCCAGCGCGGTAGCTGGCCTGGAGGGGCATGCGCCACAGGCCTTCACCGGCCTGGTCCGCAGCGTTACCCAGGGCTGTCGCCAGGGTGTCGTCAGGGCTCCAGAGACCGGCGATCTCCTCACCCAGGGCAATCACGCAGGCACCGGTGAGGGTGGCCAGATCCACAATTGCATCGGGTTCCAGCTTGCTGGCGTACACCAGGGCATCGGCGAGGGTCAGGCGCCCTTCCGCATCGGTGTTGTTGATCTCGATGGTGGTGCCGTTGGAGGCGGTGACGATGTCGCCGGGGTGGACGGCTGAGCCATTCACCATGTTTTCGCAGGAAGCGACGATCGCATGCACCTCCACCCCTGCCGGGCGCAGTTCGGCCAAGGCACGCATGGCGCCCAGTACCGCGCCGCTGCCGCCCATGTCGTACTTCATCATGTCGATCTGGGCGGCCCCCACCTTGAGGTTGTAACCGCCGGAATCGAAGGTCAGACCCTTGCCCACTAAGACAAGGCGCCGATCAATGGGGCCTTCGGCGCGGTAGGTGAGGTGAATGAATTTGGGGTCGAGGTCGGATCCCTGGCTCACGGCGAGGTAGGCACCCATGCCGCGTTGTTCACAGTCACTGCGTTCCAGCACGGTGAGCTCCAGGCCGAAGTCGCGCGCAATCGCAGCGGCGGTGGCCGCCATGGCGGCGGGGGTGAGGCTGTTGGGAGGGGCGGCCACCAGTTCGCGGGCCAGTTCGACCCCGGCGCAGACTGGTCCCACGGCTGCCAATCCGGCCTCAGTCCCAGCGGGGCAGGGGCCCAGCAGCTCGACCCGTTCGGGAACGGTGTGGGGCTCGGCTTCGCTGCGGAAGCGCTGATCCTTGTAGCTGGCCAGACGAACGGCTTCTGCGGCGGCGATCACGGCCGCACTGTCGTGATCGCCCCAGGGCAGCAGCAGGCCGAGGCTGTCTCCCAGTCCCAGGCTGGCTTTTGACGCCTGGGCTGCGGCGGTGCGCAGGGTTTCCACTGTCACGCTCTCAGCGGGACCAAGGCCCACGAACACCAGGCTGGACAGCTCTGGCTTCAGCACCTGCAGGCTCGCCACCTCCCCGGGTTTGGCTTTGAAGCGCCGCTGTTCCAGCCAGGGCTTGATCGCCAGCTCCAGGCGGCTTTCGAGTTGCTCCACCAGAGCGCTGGCATCGCTTTCCACCAGGCCGACGGCCAGCACGCTGCCGCTCCAGCTCTTGAGGGTGGCTGGTGAAAGGGAGAACTGCATCGCAACGGAGCTGTGTGGGATCGATGCTAAGGATTCAGCCGGCGGCTGTTTCAGTCGGCGTTGAAAGGGGTGGCCCAGCGTTCGCGGGTCTCTTTGTTGAACGGAGGCAGCCAGGTTTGGATCAGCTGCTGCTCCAGCCGTCGGCGCGCACGGGTGGGGGCCGGCACATCTCCCCAGAAGCGGATGCTGGGGCTGCTGGCCAGTCCGGCACGGCTCAGCGCCTCCCCGTAGGCCGCTAGGTAGGCCTTGCAGTCGTGCTCCCCCTTCCAGCGGCGGTCCGCCGCCAGGGTTTCGCCCACGTACAGCAGGATCGGGTCGTCGAGCTGTTCGGGTCTGTCCATCACTAGATAAATGGCGGCACCTTGGTGGGGGCTTTCCGGCCAGCGCCAGAAACTCAGGGGCAGTGGTTTGAGGGCGAGGGGATCGAAGCCCGCCAGTGGATCCCGAGCGGCTTCGGCAAACAGCAGGGTTTGTTCCCCCTGCGGCTGCGGCTGGTGCAGCAGGGGTTGCTGATGGCGATGAATGCGGCCTTGCCACGCCTGAAGTTGAGCGGCCGTGATCGTCAGCGCGTCCGGCAGTTGGGTGCTGCGGGGCGTTGGCGCGGGGCCCTCGTGGGCATCGCTGGCGCTGAACAGATCGCCCTGACGGCTGGATGGAGCCATCGCTAACGCCGTGGCGGCAAGCTGGGGCCTGGGCGCCGTTCCCCGAAGCGCACCTTCTTGCCCAGGAGCTCCTCGATCGCTTCTGGTGGCAGGCAGAGCCGTTCCTGCAGGTCGGCCAGGTTGGTGAAGGGTTGCCGGATCCGCTCCTGAATCAACCGATTGAGACGTGCCTGTGGCCAGAGCAGGGTCTGTTGGAGCTCCAGAGGGCTGGCGCTATTCAGCTCGAGAGGGGTTGGTTCGGCCAGGGGTGGGGCATCGCCATACCAATGAAAGATCAGATGGGGGCGCCACTGCTCCGCCACCAGGGGCGGTAGATCCAGCAGCTGAAACAGGTCGTCGGCCTGGCTGAACTGCACACCGCCGCGCTGCAGACGCACCAGTACATCCACCATCGCTTCGCTGCAGCCGGGCAGTTGCCGCCATTGGTCTGCCGTGGCCCGGTTCACGTCGAGGGTCCAACTCGGCGGCTGGGGCTCGACCTCAACGGGCATCGACACCGCCGCAGGCGCCGGCGGATCGGGGGGCAATTCCCCCACGGCCTGGAGCACTTTCCGGGCCAGTGGATCCAACCAGTGCCCGCGGGCCATCGCGCTCCAAGACGGTGGGCTGACCTTAACGACTGTTGGTGGGGTGCGTCACGGCATCAGTGCCTTCACCAACCCCTTGCAGCCACCCCGTTCTTGGATGTAGGCCTGCAGCCGGTTTCGGAAGTCCGGATCCCGCTGAACGGCCAGGCGTTGCAGCGGGCTGATGCCTTGGTCGGCCAGAAATTGCCTGGCGATGCTGCGCACCTGGGGCGGCGGCAGGGTGTCGGTCGCGATCAGGCAGATGCTGTGGGCCTGGGTCATGGTCACCAGCAGCGTGGCGACATCCGGCTGGCCTTCGGCCCATCCCTCGCCAGCAGCGGCCAGCATCAGGGCTGCAAGCAGAACGGAAAGCCTGGGCTGCATCTCCGGTGAGGTCGGCCGATGGCCACTCTCTCAGGGTGTCCAAGACGGGGGGCGCGTGGGGAGCTCCACCAACCCTTCGCGGAAGGCCTTGACCACCGCCTGGGTGCGGTCCTTCACGGCCAATTTGCGCAGCACGCTGCTCACGTGGCTTTTCACCGTCTCGGTCGACACCGTGAAGGCATCGGCGATCTCTTGATTGGTCATGCCCTTGCAGAGGCCGCGCAGCACGTCTTCTTCCCGCAGGCTGAGGGGTGCCAGGGTGGGGCTCTCCTTCCCTCCGCTGCCCAGCAGCTGGCCATGGCTGAGCACTCCGCTGGCGACGCGGTCGATGTAATGGCCATCGGTGTCCATGGCGTCGAGGGCTGCCAGCACTGAGCCGCTGCCACTGAGTTGGGCAGCGCAGATGCCATCGCAGCCGGCATCAATCGCCTGGAGGATGGTCCGCACCAGCGGGCGTTGCACCAGCAGCAACACCTTGAGGCCTGGTGTGTGGCGCTTGGCCTGGTTCAGCAGGCTGACGCCGGTGCCCTGTTCGAGCATGTCGGTGCAGATCAGCAGCTCGGGGTTGTTGTTTTGCACATGCCCGAGCAGTTCGGTCTCGGTGGTGGCGGCCCCCACCAATGGCGTGAGCCCTTCCATCCAGCTCACCAGGGTTGTGAGCAGCATTCGATCGCCGCTGCCCATCAGGGTGCGGCAGCGCCGCAGCAGGCTGTGGCCTTGTCGGCGTTGTTCCCGCAGAACCGGGATCTTGTCGGTGAAGTCCACTGGCGCGACAGGGTTGGACGGCCCCCTGCATGTTGGCTGCGGCCAGGGGGCGTTGATCCGCACTGTTAAGGATCGGTTGAATTGGTCAGACTCAGCACGATCTGAATGCGCAGCTGATGGCGTTCTTTGAATCCGAAATTGTTCAGGAGGAGGCCAAGCGGCTCTTCACCGACTATCAGCAGCTGATGCAGCTCGGCTCGGATTACGGCAAGTTCGATCGCGAGGGCAAGAAGAAGTTCATCGACACGATGGAAGAGCTGATGGGCCGCTACCGCGTGTTCATGAAGCGCTTTGAGCTCTCGGAAGACTTCCAGGCCAAGCTCACCGTGGAGCAGCTGCGCACCCAGCTGGGGCAGTTCGGGATTACCCCTGAGCAGATGTTTGAGCAGATGAACCAGACGCTCGAGCGCATGAAGAGCCAGCTGGATCAGTCACCCTCCTGAGAGGGCCTTGGCTGGGGGCCCCGTACGATCCGCACTGGATTTGCCGCCCCCGCCGCCATGTCGTCTCTGTCGCACTCCCTGCCGAGCTGGCTGGCCCGCGGCATGGCCGACCTTTTCCCTGCGGGGGATCCCGCTGATGCGGACCAGGCCCTAGCCGCTCGTTTGGCGGCCGCGGAGAAGGAAGGCCGCCCCCTGCGCATCAAGTTGGGCATTGACCCCACCGGCAGTGATATTCACCTTGGCCACAGCATCCTGTTCCGCAAGCTGCGGGCCTTTCAGGATGCCGGCCATACGGCCGTGCTGATCATCGGCGACTTCACCGCCCGCATCGGTGACCCCACCGGCAAGAGCGCCACCCGGGTGCAGCTCACCAAAGAGCAGGTGGAAGCCAACGCCACCACTTATCTGCGCCAGTTGGGCCAGGGCCAACCCAAGGAGCAGGCTCTGCTGGATTTTGAAACCCCCGGCCGGCTGGAGGTGCGCCGCAACAGCGAATGGCTGGAGGGGCTGGACCTGCCCCAGGTGATCGGCTTGCTTGGAACGGCCACGGTTGGCCAGATGCTGGCGAAAGACGATTTCTCCAAGCGCTACGGCAGCGGTACGCCGATTGCGCTGCATGAATTCCTCTATCCGCTGCTGCAGGGCTACGACTCAGTGGCGGTGGACGCCGATGTGGAGTTGGGGGGCACCGATCAGAAGTTCAACGTGGCCATGGGCCGCGACCTGCAGCGCCATTTCGGCCAGCGCACCCAGTTCGGGATGTTGCTGCCGATTCTGGTGGGGCTTGCTGGCGTTCAGAAGAGGAGCAAGAGCCTCGGCTCCGTGGTGGGCCTCGAGGAGGATCCCCTCTCGATGTATTCCAAGCTCGAGAAGGTCGGCGATGGGGCGATTGACGACTACGTCACCTTGCTCACCGATCTCGATCTGGAGACGTTGCCGGAGAATCCTCGCGAGAAGCAGAAGGCGATGGCCCTGGCGGTGACCGCCAGCCGCCACGGCAACGACGCTGCAGCCAAAGCCCAGCAGGATGCCGCCACCCTGGTGGGCGGTGCTGGTGATGCCGGCGCGGATGTGCCTGAAGCGTCGTTGGCGGAGGTGAACTTCCCGGCGAAGGCGTTTTATCTGCTCAGTGCCGTGGGCATCTGCGCCAGCAGCAGCGATGCCCGCCGTCAGATCAAGGGCGGTGCGGCGCGCCTGGAGGGCGAGAAGAT
>CAXQPR010000042.1:0-3059 GCA_964225855.1 Salipiger bermudensis
AGGATATTGCTGAAATCGAATTCCATTCGTCCTTCGTATTGATAGCGCTCTGTGCTCAGATAGTCGTGGAACTGCCAGATTGATTCGGGTGTGTCCAGTTTGGTGCTCAGATCCTTGAGGTTGCCAATCAGGGTCAAGATGGATCGCTGCTTGCCAAGATCAAAAGCATGCCGGGCAACCGCTTCTTCTTCAGAGGTCCAATCGGTTGCAGACATTGAGGTGAGAGGGGGAGGGAGCGTAGGGAAACTGGTTCTGATTCAGAACTCAGAGGACCAATCGACCAGTGCGTAGTTCCGGCAGCAGGAACCAGGGAGCCTTGGGATGGTTGTGGTGCTCGAGATGGTAGCCAAAATGGTAACAAGCGAGCAGTGATACAAACGGATGAAGATTCAAGCTTTTGATTGAAACTTCGTGGCCTGTTTGTTTGTATTCTTTGCGATGGGGCAGGTAAGTGCCAACAAAGAAAAGTTGTGAGGTGCTGATCAGCAAAGGAAGCAGGAATATCACAGAAACTGTGATAAGTGGCTGGCTTTGATGGGGTTGCGCTGCCAACAGCAGAACCGTGAGAACGAGGATCAGTCGGCTGAGTTGTGCTGGGTTGAGAGAGTTGCGCAGGAAGCGAACCAACCAAGCCAGCAGTGATCGGTTGTGGGTGGGGCAGAAGTCGGGATCGGCTTCTGATTCCGGCATCTGGTGATGCCGATGGTGGTTCCGTTTGCAGATGTCGTAATTGAGGCCGGCGTAGAGCCACAAACACACCCGACCGATGCGTTGATTGATCAACCCATGCCCCGGCACCAGGCTGTCGTGCATGGCGTCGTGGGCCAGGATGAACAGGCCGGTGTGCAGAAAACTGCGGACCAGGACCCAGGTGGTGATTGCCAGGGGATGCCACTGATCGAGGTCAAACCGCAGGCCGATGACCAGCGTCACCAGCCAGGAGATTCCGATCAGTGCTCCCAGCTGGAGACCCCGTTGAGGGCTGCTCGTCAGGCTGTCACTTGGCACCAAGCTTGAGCAGTTCAGCGGGTGAGGCGAGCAGGTCGATGGCAACGAAATAGATTTTGTCGTTCTCATCGAGCAGGAAACGCCAGGCCACGTTCATGCCCACTTCGCGGCCGAACCACGGGGTCTGCACCTTGCCGGTGACCTTGATCTGGTTGAAGCCGCCTTCTGCCGGTTCGCCGAAGCCGCCTTGGGGCATCAACTTCAGGTTCTGGCAGTCGCGCTTGAAGAACTTCAGGATGGCTTCGCGGCCCACGATTGGACGTTGGAAGGGGGGCTGAAGTGCCCCATCGTTGAGGAAGAGATCGATCAGCTGATCAAAATCGTTTGCATTTAACAGCTGCATATAGCTGAGGATCGTCTGGTTCAGAACGCCGGGGATGAAAATCTCCTCGCGCTCTTCCACTGGGGTCGGGGCGACGATCGGCTCGGTCACGATCTTGTCGTCGTCGATGTTGGGATCGAATCCCATGTCGACAACGAAATTCCGCAGCAGGGTGATTTGCTGGCCCTGCTCCACCTTCTTCACCGCTTCAAGCACGGAATTGGCGTTGGCGGAAAGCTTGTAGCCCTGGGGGATGGGGGCGACTTTGCCCTGACGCATGTATTCGCCCAGCTCGTACCAGAAGCAGAGCTTCACGTTTACTGACCAGTAGGCGTAGGTGCTGGAGATCGGGCTATTGATCTTGGAGGCCAAGTCGCACATGACCTTGGTCTGCTCGTCGAAGCTCATGGCCACGATCTGCTCGAGGATTGGGCGAGCCAGTTGCATCCGAGCAGCACCGGGGGCTGCCACGGTGATGGTCTGGCCCATCTCGAGGTAGGCGAACCAGATCAGGGCGAGCTGGTCTTCTGCTGACAAAAGCTTGAAGCGTGCCGTGATGGCCGGAACGGCATCAGCGGTGAGGGTGTCCGGGAAGATCTGGCGGGCTTTATCGAGCGTGAACATCCAGGACGGATCAAGGGGTTTACAGACTGTAACACTATGTTTCGTTATGTAAAAAGGTCCCTCTGTCCGGTTCCCTGCTCGTTAGTGAGCTCTTGCCCCTGCAGGGTTTTGTCCACGTGCCTCGCCCGCTGATGGTTCCGTTAGCGATGCGGGTCTTTTCTTTTCTTCTTTGGTCGGTTTGATGCGGCGGCCTACGTCTGTTGATGCAGTTTCTTGAGTTGATCCGCGAGCTGAAAGCGCAGCTGTCTCAGATTTTCAACATTGATCTCGTGTTCGCCAGCACTCCAGTGCTGTGGGTTGGCGACACGAATCTCCAGTTCACGCAGGCGGGAGCGATCGGATTGCATGGCGAACTCCACAGCCGGGCTAAGTCTGTTGCCGCTGTTGATGCTTCAACATGAGTTTTTTTGCTGGTTAGGGGAAAAACACTGTTTTCCTACCGAATAAACCTCAGATGGAACCCGATTCGAGCAGATGGTCCATCAAGGCTGCATAGAGCTGGGTCTTCATGTTCAACAGGCAGGCCTGTTCGTTGGCGTCACCGCCGGGCCAGTTGATGTAGGCCTCTGATACTGCCCGGTGCAGGACACGCAACGCATCTATCTCCACCGAAATGGTGGTGACCATTTGGTTGTCTTCCATCGTCGTTGTGAACGAAATGAGCTGACTTCAGAGGCCCTGGGATTGCTGGCGCACGATCCAGGCTGAGGCGGCTTGCTGTTGTTTCCAGGCCACTAACAGCTCTTTGGCAATGCTGCGCAGGGCCGCAAGATCATCTGAGCTGTCGATCTCGCGTGAGAATTTCTCGATTTCAAATTTCTGGCCCAGAGTCAACGCGATCGGTTCCATTGGCTTGGGGCTTGATGAGCGGACCTTACCCGAGAATTTTTTTTGCTGCAAATCAATAACGTAGTAGTTGCAACCGATTTGAGGAAAGAATGCTCATCTCAATGCATTGCTTCCATTACAGAACATTTCTGAATGCCGCTGATCATTCGGATCGCAAAGGCTTATGGCCTTAGAAAGCATGTACAGGCCTGGAACTGATGCATTTCTCCTGGGAAAAACATCTGGAATTGTCCCGGAATGTAGCTGTTGCTTCAGA
>CAXQPR010000043.1:0-13195 GCA_964225855.1 Salipiger bermudensis
CGAGGCCCAGGGCCAGCAGAGCTTCTCCTTGTCGGCACTGTCCAAGTAGCGACCATCCCTGATCGCGCGCCTGAGCCAAGAGGGTGTCGATGCAGAGATGGGCCGTGAGATCCCTGCGTCCCGCATCGGCCAAAAGTTCAGCACTTGCCTGCTGATGGTGATACGCCAAGAGCGTGCCTGCCAGGCGCCTCGAGCTGTAATAACGCTCCGCTTCGTGGGCATAGTCGACGATCAGCATCACGCCGGACTCGACTGCCTTGGCGACCTGTTCCAGCCAAGGCGCCACCTCGCTATGCCATTCCGTTGTCCAGCCCTCTGGAACCTGGGCTGGAGGCACAGTGAAGCCACAACGCCTCTGAGCCCAATCCAGCTGCTGCTGAATGGCATCGGGAAGAGACTGAACGTCCCAGTGCACCACATGTTGACCGGCGGCATCAGTCGTGAGCGCCACGCCCATTTGGTGCAACGACCCATCGCGCCATATCAACCGCTCCACCGGCAAGGCATCCAGCACTTCGTGGGCCACGATGACCCCGCGAATCGGAGCATCAGCCAGTTGGTTCAACGTGGTCCAACGCACCTGGCCCGGGGCCGCTGAGGCCAAACGTTCTCGCTGTCGGCTCTCCATCCCGGGATTGAGCTCCACCAGCACCAGCTCGAGCTGGCCAATCCAGGAGGGGTTCAGGCGATGAAGTTCGGCCCAGACATCAGCCGCCAGGTCCCCTTCGCCCGGACCGACTTCCACCAGGCTTAAGGGACGAGCAGGAGCTTCGGAATGAATCTGAGTAAGCCATTCCGCCAGTTGAACGGCAAGAAGAGCAGCGAAATCTGACCCCATCGATGGGGACGTGACGAAATCACCTTGGCTGCCAACCCGCAAGCTGCCACTGCCATAGGCCCCATAGCCAGGGTCATGGAGCGCCAGTTCCATGAAGCGGCGAAACGACATTCGCCCGCCCTCCGCTTCAAAGCGCGTGACCATCCAGGCCGGACAAGGCGCACCAAGGCGATCCATTCGAGAGAATGCCGATCACTGCACTGGAGCTATGGGAGCACACCGAGGATTTCGAGCCGTTCTGGCGATGCTGTCCATGGTGGTGCTGTTGGTGGCTGGGCGGCCAGCCTGGGCCCTCGACAACCCAGAGCTTCTCCCTGATCACCCCACGCCGGTGATCGACCTGGCCAAAGCCCTGAGCGAGCGTCAACGCTCTGAACTGGAAACCCAGCTCACGGGTTTTGAAGACCGCACCGGTTGGAAACTGCGTGTGTTGACCCAATACGAACGCACCCCCGGGTTGGCAGTGAAGGACTTCTGGGGTCTGGACGAGCGCAGCCTGCTGCTGATCGCCGATCCCCGCGGCGGCAATCTGCTCAATTTCAACGTGGGCGATGCCTTCTTCGCCTTGATGCCCCGCACCTGGTGGGTGGAGCTTCAAACCCGCTACGGCAATCAGTTCTACGTGCGCGACAACGGCGAGGACGGAGCGATCTTTGCCGCGCTCGATGCGGTGGAGGTTTGCCTTGACCGTGGCGGTTGTCAGGTGGTGCCTGGGTTGCCCTTGGAACAGTGGCTTTGGACGCTCAGCACTTCTGTGTTGGGTGGACTGATTGCAGGCTTTGCGGCCTATCCACGCCAAAAGGGCGACCTGGTGGCATGGTCCTGGTTGCTGCTGCTCTCACCGCTTTGGGTGATGCTGTTTGGGGTGTTTGGCGTTGCCCCAGTCGTGACGCGTACAAACGATCTGTTGCCACTGCTGCGCAACGGCCTTGGATTCCTGGGAGCAGCTGTTGCGGCCTACCTCATCGCCCAAGCAACGGTGGGCCGCAAATTAGAAGAGTCCAATCAGGACTGATCTCAGAATCCGCAAAGAATGGTGGGGGGCTTGCACACAGGCCCCTTCTGCAAGCCATCGCTGGGACCAGCTTTGGTCGACAGTTGCTCCCGGCGTTGATCACGCACCTGACGCAACTGAGCCAAAGAGACGTTGTAGAAGTTGCGCAGACGGTCAAAGCGCTTCACAGGCTGTCCGTAAAAGCTCACACCGCGCAGGGTGGGAAAGGACGCCCACTCAGGAGCCAAAAGGGCTGCCAGCTGAGGCGTCATGGCACCTGAATCCGCCAATGGCAAAGCCTTACGCCGCTGGATCAGATAGATGGCCCCTTGATCCTGGGCCTCGGGCCCGAATCCCCGAACCCCAATGTTGCGCTGCACCATCTTCCAGGTGAAGGGCATGAACTGATAGGCCCCAGCAGCAGCACTGGCATATCGGGAGGAATAGATCACCCGGTCGGGATGGCGGTCAAGAGAGGCCATCAAACCGCCGCCGAACATGACGCGATAGCCGACATCAAGGCCTCCCTTCCAAGTGCCCTCGGCGAAGCGGATCGTATTAAGAAGCGCTCGCCGCTCAGGGGTAATCACGTAGGGAAGACCCAACACCGGGGATTCGTCATCCAGCTGCACAGACAGCGAACGGGCAGAGATACCTGGTGAGAGAGAGACCTTGGCTGCCTGAACAGGCAAAGAGGAAAGAAGGGGGAGTGCGCTTGCGGCGGCCGCTGCAAAGAAACGACAGGCGGTCTGAGCAAGAACAGTCATGAAATGCATTCGAGGGACAAGGGCGCTGAATCAGCACCAGACAAAACCCAGAAGCGGATGGATTTTGCCAATCGGATGAAACCGAATAAGTACAACAACTCATCGTTGTGCACGACTGAACTTTCCCGAAGCGATTACCCCGCCGATAGCTTCACGGTGCCAGCAGGATTACTGTCCACTTAAATAAAAACCCTGTGCCACTCTTCGCCTGCTCTCCTCATCCCAATGAGGAATGGCGTCCCTGGCGATGAATCAAAACGCAGACGAGTTTGATCAGACCTGCTTATCCCTGTCGATTCAGACTCCCAATCGAGCGCTGACCAACCGCGAAATCTGCAGTGCCGCTGCATTCGCCCCATCCAGCGGTAAGGGGGCCGCGACCGGAGCGATCAAGGGGAAGTCCAGTTCCCAGGCCCCCTGGTCAAATCCTGATCGGCTGATCAAGCGATGAGATCCATAGCTGCGCAGCCCATCCATCAAGGCCGCAGCCTCTGCAAAGCCGGATCGCTCCACCACGTGCAGGCCAATGCCCGTGCTGAGCGCCTCAGAAAAGGTGCTGAAACCAGGCTTACCGAGCAACCGTTGGCAGTAGGGCATCACATCCAGGGGGCGCACCCCCTCAGGCAGAAGGGTGAGGTTCTCCACAGCTGCCAACGCGCTGCTCAACGCTGGATTCGGAGGCGTTGGCAACACAAAATGATGGCCAGGCCACTGGCCAAAACACTCCGGAGCGATCGACACTCCCAATCCACCGAAGCCCACCAGCACAAGCGGGTGATCCACCTGGGCAAGGTGCGCTGCCATCGGCCTTGGAAGAGGGCGCGGGCGTGCAGCGACCAGCCCCACCCGTTGCTCTTGGATCCCCCATGCCATGGAGAGGTGAAAGGGCATGCGTAAAAGCAGGTCACCGGTGCAGTACGCCCGACGGGCCTGAACAACCCACCCGGCAAAGGCCTCCCCCTGGTCGTCATAGATATCGTCCCAACCGAAATTGCCCATCCACACCAGAGGAGCGCCAAGGCGATCTGCCAAGCGAGCAATTGAGGGTGGAATATCTCCCAAGACCACGACGGGTAGCCCCTGAGACTGGATCCAGGCGCACTCCTGATCCAGGGTGTCGGGGAGACTCCGCTCCAACTGATCGAGGGCGGCCAAAGTCCCCGCCTGATCACAGCTGAGGGCATCGCCTTGAATCATGCCCACGTCCCAGCGGACGGAACGCCATTCAACAGGCAACCCCTGGAACACCAGGTTGAGGAATGCCGGATCCACCGCGGAGCTCACCACAAGCCGCCATTGGGGATGCAGCGCATGCAAAGCAGCCAACACGGCCGACTGACGCGCTGCATGGCCGAAGCCATGGCTGCTGAGGGCGAGGTAAACCAGCATCAGGTGGTCGCCGACGCAGGCACGGAGTCAAGCAAGGTTTCGGCGTAGGCCACGGAGCCGTCAGGTAAAAACCAGCGATGACTCACATGGACCAGCTCACCCTCGTCAAATTCCACCCATGACCAATGACAGAGCGTGCGCCCTGCCGGATCAAGACCGCGGCGCGGCACGCAGGCTGCATTGAGAAACACGGTGCCGTGCCGATCTCGCACGTAGGTGCGTCGCTCTCCCTGACGTCCTTTCAGGCGGTGATGCATGTGCCCGAACACCACAAGCTGGGGCCGACGCCGTTGCGCCATCTGGGTGAGCGCAAGCGCCAGATCGGCATCACCCCAATCGCAAGCCGGTTGCTTCCAGTCACGCCCGCATGGATCTGCTGCATCTGAGCCCAATCCAGTAGGACCGGAATGGGCCAGCAGCACAAGGGGCCAGTCATCAGGCACGGCAGCGCTGGCCTCAACAATTCGTGCCGCTGATTGCTCGACCGTGATCGGCCCGACCACAGCCAGCACTGCCTTTGAGAGGTGAAACCCGCCTCCAGCCGAACCCGGTCTGCAGCCCACCACTCCGAGATGGGGCGACGGCCATTGACGCTGGCGCCAACCGCAATGGAGATCACCCAACAAATCGATTTGACGCTGGAAAATGCCTCCAGTGGGATCTTTGCCGCGATCGTGATTGCCAAGAATCACCGCCACCGGGTGGGGCAAACGGGTGATGGCTTTGGTGAGGCGCAGATCGCCATCACTGAGATCACCCACAAACAGCACCGCGTCGGGAGCGAGGTGTTCCAACAGGGCAGCATCGGCATCACACCAGTCACCGTGCAGATCCCCTGCGATGGCAAGCCGAAGCCGGGAGCTCGAGGGTGTCAGGGGCAATGCCTAGGCTGTGGCCCATCCTGCCGCAGATGGTCCAGATGACCGTTGATTCCACCCCATCGACGGCTTCGTCAGTTTCTCCGGCGCCAGCAGAACTGCCGGCAGCGATTGACGCTCTGCGAAAGGATAAAAACGCTGTAATCCTGGCGCACTACTACCAGGAGCCCGAAGTCCAGGACATCGCCGATTTCATCGGTGATTCGCTGGAGTTGTCGCGCAAAGCCGCCGACACCGACGCGGATGTGATCGTGTTCTGCGGCGTGCACTTCATGGCCGAGACCGCCAAGATCCTCAGCCCTCAGAAAACTGTTCTGCTGCCGGATCTCGAAGCCGGCTGCTCTCTAGCGGACGATTGCCCCGCTGATGCCTTTGCTGCTTTCCGTGCTGAACACCCGGACCACATCGTGGTCAGTTACATCAACTGCAGTGCGGCGGTGAAGGCCCAGAGCGATCTGATCTGCACCAGCAGTAATGCGGTGGATCTGGTGCGCCAGTTACCCGCCGATCGCCCGATTCTGTTTGCCCCCGACCGCAATCTGGGGCGCTGGGTCCAGGATCAAAGCGGGCGGGAGCTCACCCTCTGGCCAGGGCGCTGCATCGTGCATGAAACCTTCAGCGAAGAAGCCCTGCTCAAACTGCAGCTGCAACATCCAGACGCCGAGGTGATCGCCCATCCCGAGTGCATCCAACCGTTGCTGGATTTGGCCGACTTCATCGGCTCCACCAGCAAGTTGTTGAACTACGCCGAAACCAGCAGCTCCAACACGTTCATCGTGCTCACGGAGCCCGGCATCATTCATCAGATGCAACGGCGCTTGCCCCACAAACAGTTCCTCGATGTACCTGGCACCGACGGCTGCAGCTGCAACGCCTGCCCTTACATGCGCCTCAACACGCTTGAGAAACTGTGGCGCTGCCTAGCCACTGGGGCACCGGCCATCGAAATGGATGAAATCACGCGCCAACGCGCCTTGAAGCCGATTGAAGCCATGCTCGCCATGAGCCGCTAACCGAAACGATTGACACCCATGAGCAAACGAGCTGCCATTTGCATCACAGCGATCGGATGTGCAGGGGTGTTGGGCTGCACGCCAGCCAAAACGGAGACCTTGACGATGGACGACCTCTACAACGCACTGAACACAGGCGGTTTCGAGGTGAAGGATCGAAAACCTCAAATTGCCAAATTCATCAAGGCTGAAGCCGGCGAAGCGTTTGCGATCAACGACACCCGCTGTGAGGTGTACGTGTGGGATCTGAGCAGCGAGGAGGGTGCCTGGGGCTATGAGAACACCAAGCAATTCGGTCTTTATGGCGGCGAGACCGCGATGGTCAACAACATCGGCGTGACCTGTAAAGGAGAGACTGCTGATGGCAAAAAGGTGCTGAGCATCGCCAAGAAGCTCTGAGTCACCCTCGGCATGACTGTGCTCATCAACACCGCTGAAGGGTTGTATTGCCCGGCTGCAAAGGCGTGGATCGATCCCCATCGGCCGGTGCGGCGGGCATTGATCACCCATGCCCATGCCGACCACGCCCGGCCAGGTTGCGACGAATACTGGGCGACTTCAGCCAGTGAAGGAATCCTGCGCCAGAGGCTGGGGCAAACGATCAACCTGCGCACCCTCAACTACGGCGAGCAACATCTGATCGGTGATGCCCTGGTGTCTTTGCACAGTGCGGGGCACGTGCTCGGCAGTGCACAGATCCGACTGGAGGTGAAGGGTGAGGTCTGGGTGGTCACCGGTGATTACAAACGCTGCCCCGATCCCAGTTGTGACCCCTTTGAATCGGTGCAATGCGATGTGCTGATCACCGAAGCGACCTTCGCGCTGCCGATCTATCGCTGGAGTGATGGGGCCACCTTGGCCCGCAACATTCAGGACTGGTGGCAAGGCGATCGCAGCCGACCCTCACTGCTGTTCTGTTACGCCTTTGGCAAGGCCCAGCGGATCCTGGCCGAACTGGCGGCAATCGGCGTTGAAGAAGAAGTGCTGTTGCACGGAGCCGTGGAAACGGTCACGCGCCACTACCGGGATGCAGCGATTCCGATGGTGCCAAGCCGCCCAGTGAGTGACATTCCCAGGAAAGAGTCGCTCGCAGGTCGCCTGGTGCTTGCGCCACCATCCGCCCATCGCTCGAGTTGGATGCGTCGCTTCCCTTCCCCTCAAACGGCCTTCGCCTCCGGCTGGATGGCCGTGCGCGGTGCACGACGCCGCAAGGGCTATGAACGGGGATTCGTGCTCAGTGACCATGCCGACTGGCAAGGACTGATCCGCACCGTGAAGGAAAGCCATGCCAAGCAGGTGTACGTCACCCACGGCCAGAACGATGTGCTGGCCCGTTACCTCAAGGAAGTGGAAGGGATCCAGGCCGCGCCACTCGCAGCGCTCGGCTGAGTTGTGGAACGGTTTGCTCAACTCATCGACGCCCTCGATGGCAGCAGTGGATCCAAGCGCAAGGTTGAGCTGCTGCGCTCCTATCTCGCCGAAGTGCCCCCGGAGGATGGCAGTTGGGCCCTTACCTTGCTGCTGGGGGAACGGCGCAAACGGCTGATCACGGGCCGGCGGCTGCGCGAGATCCTGCAGATCTGCACCGCTCTTCCCGACTGGTTGTTTGAGGATTGCCACAGCCATGTGGGCGATTCAGCAGAAACGGTGGCCTTGCTCTGGCCGCAGCTCCGAGAGCAGCTCTCGCCCCCTCTATCTCTCCACCACCCGGATCTGACGCCGCTGCTGCAACGGATTCCGCATAACCCTCCACTGCATTGGTGGATGGAATCGCTTTTGCCAACAATCGCCAGCAGTGAACAAGAACTGCAGCAGCAGGCGATGACGGCCCTGTGGTGTGCCGTACCGGAGAACCGCCATTTCCTGCTCAACAAATTGCTCACCGGCGGCTTCCGCATCGGTGTAGCCCGCGGACTGGTGGTGAAAGCCGTTGCCGCCACCTTTGCTCTGGAGGAAACCACCGTGCTGGAGCGACTGATGGGAGGCGTCGAGCCATCCGCGGCATGGTTTGAACATTTGAGCGCGGCGGAAGATCAAGCCCGCACAAATCGCGGAGCCGTGCCCTATCCCTTTTTTCTGGCCAGCCCACTGCAGCGCGACACGATCAGCGAGACCGCACCTGAGAGCTGGTGGATTGAGTGGAAATGGGATGGGATTCGCGGACAACTGATCCGACGTGAGGAAGGGGTGTTCCTCTGGAGCCGCGGAGAGGAATTGATCAATGCCAGTGTTCCGGAACTGGTGGCGATGGCCGAGAACCTGCCCTTCAACACGGTGCTGGATGGAGAAGTGATCTGTTGGCAGCAACAGGAAACCAGACCCATGCCCTTCTCCAGCCTGCAGCGACGTCTGGGTCGCAAACGGGTGGGAACGAAGTTGCAGCAGGAGTGTCCTGTGCAATTCGTGGCTTACGACCTGCTGGAAGACTCGGGTTGGGATCTGCGTGACCAACCTCTCTGCGAGCGTCTGCACGCACTCCGAAGCCATTGCCAAAGCATCCAGGGACCAGAGGCTTGGCGACTACGGCACAGCCAAGGAGAACCCCTGAAGAACTGGAACGACCTCGACAGGCTTCGCCAACAAGCAGGGGAGGGAGGAGCGGAAGGGCTGATGCTCAAACAGTTGCACTCCCCTTACCTCGCAGGGCGCAAGCGTGGTCACTGGTGGAAGCACAAGCTCGAGCCGATGACCCTCGATGCGGTACTGATCTACGCCCAGGCAGGCACAGGCCGGCGCGCCAATCTCTTCACCGACTACACCTTTGCCCTCTGGGACCGGAGCGCAGACGATCCCACAGGGCATCAACTGGTGACCTTCGCGAAGGCTTACTCAGGCCTCAACGACGAAGAGATCCTCACGTTGGATCGCTGGATTCGTCGCCACACGCTGGAGCGCTTTGGGCCCACCCGTGTGGTGGAACCGGAGTTGGTGTTTGAAATCGGTTTTGAGGGGATTCAACCCTCCAAACGCCACAAATGCGGCCTTGCGGTTCGTTTTCCGCGCATCCTGCGCTGGCGGAATGACCGCACGGCCGACAGTGCTGACAGCCTCAGCAGCGCCCAAGAGCTGTTGCGCCAAAAGCAGGAGTCGGGTGGATGAAGCGATCCGAAACTCTGCTGAAGCCAATCGAGGCGTGGTTCACCAGCAAAGGCTGGAGCCCACAGCCGTTCCAACAGCAAGCCTGGGATGCCCATCTGGAAGGGGCATCGGGATTGATCCAGGTTCCGACTGGATCAGGCAAAACCTATGCCGCGGTCATGGCACCGATCGCTCAGATGTTGGCGGACAACACAGCCAGCGCAGGGGTGAAACTGCTCTACATCACTCCACTGCGGGCTCTGAGCCGTGATCTAGCGCTCGCTCTGGAGGAACCGATTGAGACCATGGGATGGCCCCTACGGGTGGGCATTCGCAACGGTGACACCTCCACAAGCGAACGCAACAAACAGGTCAAGACGCCGCCCCAGATCCTGATCACCACACCCGAATCGCTTTGCGTGCTGCTGGCGGGTCGCCATGCCGAACGACTGTTTGCCCAGCTCGAAACGGTGATCCTGGATGAGTGGCATGAGCTGATCGGCAGCAAACGGGGCACACAAACCGAATTGGCGCTGAGTTGGTTGCGGATGGCTAATCCGGCACTGCAGACCTGGGCGATCAGCGCCACGATCGGAAATCTGAGTGCTGCAGCACGTCATGCCCTGGGCGTCGGCAGCGAACCGGTGGTCATCACCGGAGGGGCTCCCCGGTCCCTTGAAGTGTCGAGCATCCTTCCCGACAGCATCGACGGGTTTCCCTGGGGAGGACACCTTGGTCTTCGCCGTTATGAAGATCTGGTGGGACAGCTGGTGCCCGGCATCAGCACCCTGCTGTTCACCAACACCCGCAACCAGGCGGAGCGCTGGTTTCAGTGCCTGCGCTATGCCTGTCCGGAGATGGAAGGCTTGCTGGCGCTGCACCACAGCGCCCTGGATCGCCAAGAACGCGAAGCGATCGAAGCGAATGTCAAAGCAGGTGATTTGCGCTGGGTGGTCTGCACCAGTTCGTTGGATCTGGGGGTGGATTTTCAGCCCGTGGAGCGCGTTGTCCAGATCGGTTCACCCAAAAATCTTGCCCGCCTGCTGCAGCGAGCCGGCCGCTCAGCCCACTTACCGGGCGGCACCTCCCAGGTGTTGTTCATGCCCACCAATGCCCTGGAATTGCTGGAGCTCAGTGCAGTACGGCGAGGCCTCAGTGCCGGACTGGTGGAAGAACGACACCCACCATTGATGCCCCTCGATGTATTGCTGCAACACCTCACCACCCTGGCCTGCGGCCCAGGCTTTGATCCCCAGCAAACCCTCAAGGCTGTGCGCCAGACCGCCAGTTTTTCCAAACTTCAGGACAAGCAATGGCAGTGGTGCCTCCAGTTTCTGGAGCAGGGCGGTGAATGTCTTGGCGCCTACGAGCGCTACCGAAAACTGGAACGGGTGGAAAAGGGTCGTCTGGCTGTAAAGCAAACAGCGATCGCTCGACTGCATCGACTCAATATCGGCACGATCACGTCTGCACCGGCGATCCGCGTGCGATTCGTGCGGGGTTCCGTGCTGGGCCACGTCGAAGAAAACTTCGTCAGCCAACTCAAACCCAAAGACGTGTTCTTTTTTGCCGGCCGGCAGCTGGAGTTTGTTCGTCTGCGGGACCTGACCGCTTACGTCAAAGCAACCACCAAAAAGAGCACCACAGTGCCGGCCTGGGCTGGTGGGCAGATGGCGCTCTCAGATCTGCTCACCCATCACCTGCGCGAGGAGGTGGCACGGGCTGGCCGCGGCGAACTTGACACACCGGAACTGCAGGCACTCGAACCATTGTTTGAACGCCAACAAGACCTCTCCACCCTTCCCCGTGCCGACCAGCTCCTGCTCGAAACCTGCCAGACCCGCGAGGGGAGCCATCTCTACGTGTATCCCTTTGAAGGACGCTTCGTGCATGAGGGTCTCGGCTTCCTGTTCGCGACACGTCTGACACGGCTGGAACGGGGAACGATCACCGTCTCGGTCAATGACTACGGGTTTGAACTCTTGGCACCACGCCAGTATCCGTTCAGCAACCTGATCGAAGACCACATTGACGACCTGCTCAGTAGCGATCGACTGGAAGAAGACCTCGAGCAGGCACTGAATCTTTCTGAATTGTGCAAACGTCGGTTCCGCAGCATTGCCCAAGTGGCGGGATTACTCGTGCAAGGTTTTCCTGGGCAAAGCAAGAGCACGGGCCAATTGCAAATCAGCGGCTCACTCCTCTTCGACGTCTTCAGCCGTCATGAACCCAACAATCTGCTTCTCCAACAGGCCAGGGATGAAGTGCTGAATGAGCAACTCGAGCTTCCGAGGCTGAAAACAGCTTTGGAACGCATGGCCCGTGGCGAAGTGATTCATTGCCCCACACCCCGGCCAGGCCCGATGGCGTTCCCCCTACTGGTGGAACGGCTCAACAACCGCATGAGCAATGAGTCACTCCTGGAGAGAATCCAGAGAATGCAGAACGAGGCGCTCAGACGAGAAGGATAAGCGCCTCGTTCTGTCTGCATTCGCATCGCCATACGGGAGAGATCACAGATACCCAAGATGTAACTTGCTCTTGTTAATTCCCTACCCCAAGAAGAACGGGGAAGGCTGGTTGCTGAACGAACAGGAGCAGTTGATCGTCTGTTTCCGCAATGCACTGCCCTCAGCTCACGCCAAGTGGATCGAGCTAGAAATCAGACCCATGCGGGGCAGTGGGCAGCCGATCGTTAGGCGAATGCTGCGTCACAACGCAATCGAGGCATGCTCCCACATCCAGAAGACAGGATGGAAGCGCTGTCAGCCCAGGTTGTGACTGGCTTTTGTAGCCAAATGACCAAGATCACACAACCCTTTAAGACAGGTCATCAGCTCAGCCGGTGAATCCGGAGATGTTGTGTGCATCGGAGGAACACTCCTCCACCACACCACTCAAAACAATGACCAAAAACGAACTCACCCTTGATCAGTTGCGCTCTATTAGCGGTGCAGACTCAAATACCAACTGGAAGCCTACTTACAACTTGAAGGAACTTATGGACTCTGGTGAACTGGTGCAACAGATGCAATACATCCCTGGTGAGATGTATCGCTTTATCCCCGGAGAGATGTATTGAGAGACAGTTCTACAACTCACCAGCCCCGCCATGAGCGGGGTTTTTTATTGCCTGCACTGCGGTCAGCGGGCGCCAACGTCGCAGAAGGAAGTGGGTAGGCTCCTGAGGCGGGGTGACCAAGATCACAGCTGGCGTTGAGCCAGGTCAATGAAGCGGGTGGCGATCACGGCGATGGTGTGTGAGTCGGAGGGATGACCTCCGCACTGTTCTCTCGCACAACACACGCAACCATGACCAATACCGAATTCACTCTTGATCAACTGCAAACCATTTGCGGTGCCGGTGCCGAAGAGCACGACGGGAGCGGCGTCAGGAAAGACGCGATCTGCGACATCACGAAAAACGGGTCAAAAGGGGTGATTTCGATAACCCCGGAGGGTGTGCTCTTTATTCAGGTCCTTGTTTTTGATCTTTGGACTTATCGCTCCGCTGCGAGCGGGGTTTTGCTTTGAACAGAAGTCCGCCTTTTCTGAAGCTCAAGTAGTAATCGCATATATGCATGGTCTATGTATCGGAAATTGGGCTCTTGCTGTTATTATTTTTGCGGGGATTTATTTAGCGATCTGTGTTTTCTGATGGTATGCATATGTTCAGCCATTAATGGTGTGGCTGTGCAGGTGTTAGATCTGTCACTCTATGGATAGTTCGGGCTGGTGCGCAAAGATATATTTTTTAGGTCTAATCATTCTATGAATGAAAAGAGCTTTGTTGCTGACTTCGGTCCTAGCCTTTTCTGGGTTTGCTTGCGAGTCGGCAGTCGCGCAATCGGTAGATCCTTATCTTTTGTTCACGTCTACGCAAGATGGTGCGAACTGCTCGATAGCAGGGCAATCTGATTCCTGCTGGAAGCAAAGTGTTTATGAGGTCGATCAGGTTTCCGGGAGTTCAACTCTTCTAGGTGAATGGGATAATCCTTACGGTGATGGTACTACCTTTTACGATGTATACACAGAAAAGCTTGTTGTAGGTCCTGGTAATGATTGGAACCCAGACAGTGGACATGCTCCAAAGTTCGCAGTCTGGGATCGTAATAATCCTACGGCGGGCGTGACCTTTCTTCCTTCCCCAGATGTTTTGCTTTCGCTGGGTGACTCTTCTGATGAGCAGTTGATTCCTTTCTCGACAGGAGCAATTACATCTACTGTAACGGTCAAGT
>CAXQPR010000044.1:0-8279 GCA_964225855.1 Salipiger bermudensis
GCCCGATTCGCTTGGCCGAGTGAACAAGCTCGAACTGATTCCCCTTGAGGAACTTGGTCGCCCCCGCATCGACGTGGTTGTGAACTGCTCCGGTGTGTTCCGTGATCTGTTTATCAATCAGATGGCCCTGATCGACCAAGGCGTGAAAATGGCCGCCGAGGCAGAGGAACCGCTCGAACAGAACTTCGTGCGCAAGCACTCCCTTGAGCAGGCCGAGAAGGATGGCACCAGCCTTCGCGAAGCTGCCTGCCGGGTGTTCTCCAACGCCAGCGGAAGCTACAGCTCCAACGTGAACCTCGCGGTGGAGAACAGCACCTGGGAAGAGGAAGGTGAGCTTCAGGAGATGTACCTCTCCCGCAAGACCTTCGCCTTCAATGCCGACAATCCCGGCGAAATGAACCAGAAGCGAGAAGTGTTCGAATCAGCGATGAAGACCGCAGATGTCACCTTCCAGAACCTTGACTCAGCGGAAATCTCCCTCACCGACGTCAGTCACTACTTCGACAGTGATCCCACCAACCTGATCAAAGGACTGCGTGACGACGGCAAAGCTCCTACCAGCTACATCGCCGACACCACAACCGCCAATGCACAGGTTCGTTCACTGAGTGAAACCATCCGCCTCGACTCCCGCACCAAGCTGCTCAACCCCAAGTGGTACGAGGGCATGCTCGATTCGGGTTATGAGGGGGTTCGCGAGGTAGCCAAGCGCCTCAACTTCACGCTTGGCTGGAGTGCGACCAGCGGTGCCGTTGACAACTTCGTCTACGAAGAAGCCAACGAAACCTTCATCAACGATCCCGAGATGCGTAAGCGTCTTCTGGAACTGAACCCCCACAGCTTCCGCCGCATCGTCGGCACGCTGCTGGAAGTGAATGGCCGTGGTTACTGGGAAACTTCCGATGAGAACATCCAGCAGTTGCAGGAGCTCTACCAGGAAGTGGAAGACAAGATCGAAGGCGTTGCCTGATCGAGGTCAACACTGAACAACGACTAAACAGTTCAACCTGGTGGGGTGAAACACTCCACCAGGTTTTTTATTGCTGAGGCAATGTGAGGATGTACCCCACACCTTTCACGGTCTGAAGCAGCTGCGGCTGACCTTCCTTCTCAATCTTCTTACGTAGATAACGCACATACACATCGAGCAGATTGTCCTTACCACTCCAGGATTGACCCCACACAGCGTGGAGGATTGATTGTCTGGCTAACACCTGATTGGGGTGGCGAAGGAAATAGGTAAGGAGGTCGTATTCCTTCACGGTGAGCCGGATCGACTCACCATCGCGACTCACCTGACGGGTATCAGTATTTAACGTCAAACCACCATATTCAATCAATTCACCATCCAAGTGTCGAGCACCCATCTGGGATCGCCGTAGCAAGGCATGAACGCGGGCATCCAACTCATCAAGAGCGAACGGAGTTGAAACAACATCATCGGAACCAAGGCGAAGAGAGAAAGCACGTCTTGCATAGTCGTCAGAACATTGCAAATGAAGCAACGGAACACTCGAAAGGGTGGCACGTAACGCCATCACATCCGAGCAAGCAGACGTTGCGGTGTTGGTGTCTGTCAGCAGAACCAGGTGAACATCACCAGCC
The DNA here is from genome assembly GCA_964225855.1 of Salipiger bermudensis. Classification (GTDB taxonomy): domain Bacteria; phylum Cyanobacteriota; class Cyanobacteriia; order PCC-6307; family Cyanobiaceae; genus Synechococcus_C. Next base: position 1,606 of record CAXQPR010000044.1, read on the forward strand.
CTAAGGGCTGAAACGGCTGATTCAGAGGAACAGACCACCTCCACATGAAATCCGCACGCCTCAAAGTGCTTACGGAGGCGTTCTTCCTGTGGGCCTGGGGCCGAAATCAGCAGCAACCGTTCCTGCAGAGGGGGGCGTGAGCGATGGCCTCCATCCGGACCCTAGACAGAGACAAAAGTCCTGACAGCCCTGGTATTACACACCCATGATCGACTCAGCGCCGACGTCGTCAAGATCCTCGGACTGAGGCTGGAGGAGATCGTCAAAGTTGTCATCGAGTGCTGCCAGCACTGACGCGGCGTCAGCGTCACCAACCTCGTCCACTGCGATCTCAACGGGATTGTCAGGGTCAAGATCGGTGAGTTGATGGGCCAACTGATTGAACACCTCCTGCTGAATCGACGCATACTCATCAGCGGACAGGCTGTTCGTCTCAAGGAAGCTGGTCACAGCCTCATCTAGGCCATAGGCCAACTCTTCCACGCTGACGTTGCCGTCTGCGTCCAGATCACCGGAGGTCTGCATCGTCTCCAGATAGGTGAAGACAAGGTCGCCAATCGGATCAGCATCCTCAAGCTCTGACAACCGGCAATCAGCGCCAATTTGATTGGCGCTGATTGCGAATACAGCGATGCTTCAGCAACTCTCTCCACAGATCGCGATAGTCCCGAATCGCAAGGCCAAGCCGTCGAACGATCGATCGTGAACCATCTCGCACCATGGTCGTCCAACCAGCAAATGAGCGGGCAGCCCGAGGGCTTTCCTCAGGGTGTGCAGAGTCGCCCACTCCACCATTTTCGTAACAGAAGGTTGCACTGCAGTCTCGAATCAAGCAAACGCCGCCAAGTGAGTGTTAACAGAATGAGATCCATGGTGCGCATTGAGCTCAGCTCCGAAATTGCCAAGGTTGATGTCATCGGCAATGGATCGGGCCAGGACTTGCGATTTTCCTTTCTAGGTCCCACACCAGAGGTGGCTTTTCTCCAGGAAGTGATTGAAGAACACTTCAAAACTTTGGACATTCAAGCCAGAGAATTGTTCGCTTTTTTTGGAAGTAGACCCATGACTGCAATCTGTATTTAGCAAACCAACACTCGCCATTGGGAGCCTTGATCCTGTGGACCAGACGGTTCAAGCAGATGACTTCAATCGTCTCGCCCTTGGGCGCAAACTCGTGATTGCTGGATTAATCAATGAACAAGAGCTGAGCCATCTGCTCAACGAGTTTGATGTCTTTTCCGGATCTCAGCGATTCGGGGAATTCCTCAAATTGAAGATGCACATTCCCCATCAGGTGATCGACTTCATGCTCGGACTCTCCAACGATGACATGTCGCGGTTCAATGCCAAACGGCTTGGAGAGCGGCTGATTGCCATTGGCCTCATCAACCAGCAAAGCCTGGAAAAAGCTCTTCAACAGCAGGCCGAGCAACCTGATCGTCAGCGTCTGGGTGACATCCTTGTGGAATTGGGCGCAATCACCCCTGAGCTTGCTGAATTCTTCTCAAGGGTGACCATCAACGACGACGGAGCCAGCGTGTCGTAGTCGACTTAATCGCAAACACGAGGCCTCACTCCGGCCTCTGACAACGGTCTTGACAAAGGCGATCCAGTGAAGGCCTTCCCGTTAAGGCAAGGCGGAACCGGGCCCAAATTCCGTAAGCGGCATCCACAGCAGAGCCCAATACAGGCCATGTGGTGGGGGCATACAACCAACCGAGACCGATCAAGCGATAAGCCTCGCGAAACACAGCCACATTGGTCAGCACGGTTCCATCAGGACGGACGGCGTGAATGCGAGCCATCGCCTGGCGATAGCTGATGCCAGCCCAAGCCTCAGGCTTGTAGTCGGCGGCATCCACGTCCACAAAAGCAAGACGTTTGTGCTGATCTCGACGACGCAAAAAGGAGACTTCGCGTAAGCAGAGCGGGCAGCCTCCGTCGTAAAGCAGGGTCAATTCCGCCTGAGAATTGGTCACAACAGAGCGAAGAACAATTCGATGGTTCTAGCCAATGGGCCAGAGCACTGAGGCCATCTGGGTGACCTGACGAATCGGAGCCACATCGTGCACACGCAGCACGGCCACGCCTGCAGCTACAGCTCGAGTACAGACAGCAGCTGTTCCCCACAAGCGAGCCTTCGCTCGGGGTTCATCCAGCACCGCTCCAATGAAACGCTTGCGAGAAGGTCCTAAAAGCAGAGGCACACCTGGTTGCACCAACCGCTCCAGCTCCTGCAGCAGCTGCAGATTCTGCTCAGTTGTTTTGGCAAACCCAAGCCCCGGATCCCAGATCAATTGATCACGATGCACTCCAGCCCGTTGCGCACGATCACTGGACTCTTCCAAGGCCTGCAACACCGACTTCACGACATCCGGCCCGTAGTCCGTCAGGCCATCCATGGTCTTGCTGTTGCCTCGGCTGTGCATCAAGACGTAAGGGCAACCAGCTGCCGCGATCAAGGGAAGCATTAACGGGTCACGACGACCTCCGCTCACATCGTTGATCCAGTTGGCTCCAGCGTCCAAAGCGGCCTCCGCGACGGGAGCCAAAAAGGTGTCGACCGAGAGCACTGCCTGGGGATAAGCAGCACGAATACGTTGCAGCGCTGGTATCAAGCGACGGATCTCTTCCTCCGCCCCCACTTCTTCGGCTCCAGGGCGAGTGCTCTGAGCCCCGAGGTCGAGCACAGCAGCTCCTGCTTGGAGCTGCCTTGATGCCTGGTGCAATGCCCGCTCAGGCGTGTTGAACAAACCACCATCACTAAAGGAATCGGGGGTCAGATTGATCACCCCCATCACCGCCGTTGTCCGCCCCCATCCTTGCGGCCAGGCGCTCAACGGCGGAACAGTCACAACCGTCAGCCGGCCTGATAGTTGGCAATGCGCGCGAAACTCTCGGCCTCGAGTGACGCACCTCCCACCAGAACACCATCGATGTCGCTCATCGACATCAGCTCATCAATGTTGCCCGGTTTGACGGACCCGCCGTACTGAATGATCAGGTCAGGGGAACCCACCCAACTGCGAATCAGACCGCAAATGCGATTCGCTTCAGTGCTCTCGCAGGTTTTACCGGTGCCAATGGCCCAGATGGGCTCGTAAGCCACAATCAGTTTGGCGGGGTCAAGTCCTTCCAGACCCTGCTCAACCTGACGGCGAATCACTCGTTCCGCTTCACCACGGGTGCGCTGTTCATCGCTTTCACCCACACAAACAATCGGAATCAAGCCATTGGTCTGAGCAGAACGGGCACGGTGATTGATTTGCTCGTCGCTCTCGCTGAAGTATTTGCGTGGCTCGCTGTGACCAACAATGGCGTAGCCAACTCCATGCTCGAGCAGCATGGATGGGGAGATTTCGGCTGTGTAGGCACCCTGCCCCTCCCAATGCACGTTCTGGCTTGAGAGCTCCACGTTCGACCCTTTGGCCAGCTCAGCCATGGTGGAGATGGCCGTGAACGGCGGAGCCACCACTAGATGACGGTCGTTGGGGGTGGCGCTGATCAGAGGCAGAAACGCGGCCATCCATTCCCTGGCCTGGGCACAGGTCATGTGCATCTTCCAGTTGCCAGCGATCACCGGTTTGCGCACGCTTAAGACCTCGCACAGTCAGCAGCAGCCAACTTACGTTCTGGCGCGTGTGATTTGGCTTTAAAGCTCGTTGACCTCGGCCTGATCGCTGCCCATCGTCACACGATCGGCACGTTGCAGCTGGCGACCACGACGGGTTTCCACCGCACCGTTCACCTCCACTTCGCCGGCTTGGATCCGCATCTTGGCTTCACCTCCAGTGGCCACCCAGCCTTGCCACTTCAGGAATTGATCAAGCCGCATGGGCGACAAAGCGTGAGAAAGACCATTGATAGTGTGACGCCATGCTGAAACAGTCCGAAGCAGGCTTCCGCAGACTGCTGCCGCTGCTGCGCCCCCATCTGCGCCAGTTGAGCCTGGGGCTTGTCTGCATGCTCGTGTATGTGGGCAGCTTCCTTCTGCTGCTCAATCTTGCGGGTGATCTGTTTCCCGCCCTGGGCTCCAAAAACCTCGGCCGCGTCCTCGCCCTGATCGGCCAAGGCGTCTTGATTTTTGCTGTCCAGAAACTGGCTCAATTTGGGCAGGATTCCCTCCTGGCTGGGCCTGCGCTGCAAGTGAGTCAAACGCTGCGCAGCAATTTGTTCAGCCGGCTCCAGACAGTGGAACTTGGGGCCCTGGAAAAACTGTCGGCAGGGGATGTCACCTACCGATTAACTGAAGACGCGGATCGTGTCAGCGAGGTTCTTTACAAGTCAGTTCATGACACCCTTCCCAGTGTTCTGCAGCTGATCGCCGTCCTCGGCTACATGCTGTGGCTGGATTGGAAGCTGACGGCGTCGATCCTGCTCCTGGCTCCACTGATCATCTGGCTAATCAGCCTGTTTGGAGCCAAGGTGATGGCCGCCACCGAACGCAGCCAGAAGAAGGTGAGCGAGTTGGCAGGCCTGCTTGGAGAGGCGATTGAAGGTTTGCCGCTGGTTCGTGCCTTTGCAGCTGAACCCTGGCTGCAAGGCCGCTTTGAAGACGAAATTGATCAACACCGCCAGGCGCGCCACCGCACGTACAGCCTTGTCGCCCTGCAGCACCCTGTTGTCGGAATGATTGAGGTGGTCGGTCTGTTTTCAGTGCTTGGCCTGGCCGCATGGCGGATCCAAAGCAATGACCTGAGCATCGCTGGCCTCAGCAGCTATCTCACAGGCTTGGTGGTGCTAATCGACCCCATTGCCCACGTCACGAACAACTTCAACGAGTTTCAACAGGGGCAGGCCTCCTTACGCAGGCTTCGGCAAATCGAGAAAGAGCCCCAAGAAGCAGCAGATCCTTCGCCATCCATCCCCATTGGCCGCCCCCAAGGCCATCTGCAGCTTGAACAAGTCAATTTCGCCTACGACAACGGCAAGCCCGTTCTCCACAACATCGATCTCTCGATCACGGCGGGGCAGGTGGTGGCGCTGGTGGGCCCTTCCGGCGCCGGTAAAAGCACGTTGTTTTCCTTACTGCTGCGCTTCAACACCGCCCAATCCGGCGAGATTCGTCTCGATGGCAAAAATCTGTCGCAGGTGAAAGCCAGGGAACTACGCCAACAGATGGCCCTTGTTCCCCAACGCACCACTGTGTTTTCAGGCAGCATCGCCGATGCCATCCGGTTTGGCCGACCCGCCAGTCAAAGCCAGTTGATGGAAGCCGCCCGTCTGGCCAATGCTCACGACTTCATCATGGGACTGCCCAGGGGGTACGACACCCAGTTGGAGGAACGCGGCACGAACGTTTCCGGTGGTCAGCTCCAACGCATCGCCATTGCCCGCGCTGTGCTGGGAAATCCTGCGGTGCTGCTTCTGGATGAGGCAACCAGCGCCCTCGATGCTGAAGCCGAAGCTGCAGTGCAAGTAGGCCTACGACAAGCCATGAAGGGGCGCACAGTGCTGGTGATAGCCCATCGTCTTGCGACTGTGCAGGAAGCCGATCTGATTGTGGTGCTCGACAAAGGGCGGATCAGCGAGCAGGGCAGCCACGATCAACTGATGTCCAGCAATGGCCGTTACCGGGAGCTGTGTGAGCGGCAACTGATCCGGATCAATGCGCCGACGAACACCTGATGGAAAATCCACAAGAGACCAACCCGATCACGACAGCAACGCCGGCAGCCACGCCAAGTCAGCGCTGGGAATACAGGGTGGTGCACATCAACATCAACAACGATGCGCCCCCTCAACCCTCAACACCAGAGGCAGCCAGCAAAAAGCTGCAAGGGTCTCTCAGTCCGGAATTCATCAAGCGTGAATTTCCGCAGATGTATCAGAAGCAATCAGCGCAGCAAAAGCACCCTGCCGCACAACTCCAGCACTTTCTCAATCTGCTGGGCAACGAAGGGTGGGAGCTGGTCGAGACCAGTCAGGTGGGCGGGTTGTTGATGTTCTTCTTCAAACGACTACTCGTTGCTCAACCCGACTCATCAACCGACCAACCCAGCACTGACAGTGGAAATAACGCCGGTAAGATCGCTGAGTCAGACAAGAAATCATGACCAGCTCCGTGCCTTCCCAGGAACAGAACCCTGTGCTCACCTTTGAGGGCAAGCGCTACGACCTCAATGCGCTGCCTGAGGAGCTCAAAGAGCTGGTGCGTGGCATGCAGGTGGCTGATGCTCAACTGCGCATGCATGAAGATACCCTCAAGGTGCTGGCTGTCGGTCGTCAGTCGATGGCGATGCAGCTGAATGAGCGTCTCAAGGACGTCACGCCCTTGGCCGACGAAGGCTGAATCCAGATTGCTGCTCCCCGGCAACCATGCACAGCCAACAAAAAAGCCTCCGCAGTTGCGGAGGCTTTTTTTATTTGACGAAGATCGATTTCAATCGCTCTGCAAAAACCTACTCAGGGAATTGATAGGCCCGCGTAAGCTTAAACACCGTGCCTGATAACAGCAGCAGAGCAATCAAATTAGGTATCGCCATCAGAGCATTGAGAATGTCTGAGACTGTCCAAATGAGATCAAAGCTGGCGACTGAGCCGAGCACAACGACCGCAACCCAGATCAAACGGAACGGCTTGATCCCCTGAACACCGACAAGGAACTCGAGGCAACGCTCGCTGTAATAACCCCAGCCCAGAATCGTGGTGGCGGTGAAGAAGACCGTGCCAAA
>CAXQPR010000045.1:0-3861 GCA_964225855.1 Salipiger bermudensis
TTACATTCATCACTTGCAGGCCAGTATTTTCAGACTTCCTTTCTTCGGCAAGTGCCCTCAGAATCATTGACCCTGAAGACTGCCAGTCATGATCAACTTCGATCAACTCCTTAGCTCTTGAATAGAATTCTGCAGCTTTGGCCAAATGCTGAGATTTCTGATCTTCCACTCTTGATGTCAACGCCGTTGTAATGGCCTTTGTTTCGTCTCTCGAAATTATACAGCATGATTTTTCTGGAATAAAGGCCGTTCAATGTCTTTCACATCATGAGGACGCCACGATCCCAGTAAGACAGATCAACCAGCGAAAGGGATCACTCAGGGAGCTCAGCACAAGAAGCACTATCGGCGCGATCTTTTGTACAAAGCTTGATGGACCAGTGGAAAGGCATAGGGCAATTGATTGATTTCCTGCTTGATGGCGGAAAAGCAAGCCTTGGAGCCGTCGGAGTAGCCATCGTTGATCACGCTCTCCTTGGCCTGATTCAGCGTTAATCCATCACGCATGAGGACCTCAAGGTTGTACGCCGCCTCATAGCTTTGGCAGGCACCGGCCTGAGCGAGCATCCTTTCACCAACCTGCATCAGTGTTACGACAGCTAGACAGGCGAGAGTGAATTTGGACACTGTGAACGCGCGCAATAAATCAATTGATCAGTCGATCCATGACTGGATCAGGGCCAAGTACTCGATCCGGAACACCAGCATTGGGACGCATTGCCCATAGCGAGCATTGTCCGCCAAGTGTTGCCTGCAGCATGCAACGTTTCCAATCTTTAACGAGCCAATGTTGCAAGTAAGGCTTGCGTTAGGTTCAGACATGGACGATCCCACCCTTCTCGTACGGCGGTTGATCACTGAACTGCGGGACGACTTGTCCGAAGCAGGGCGCGAACTCAGGAACCGGAGCGCTTGGGATCTTCAATGTCCTGTTGTGATCATCGATGCTCGCACTGATCCGAACAGAGTTGTTCGAACGTCGGTACGCGGCATCACGGGTGCCATTGCCACAAGCAATGTGATCGACGACCCTTTAATGCGCTGTTTTCTGGAACGCTTTCGTGAAGTAGGTGCTGATGAAGCACTCGATGAATTTCTCCAGGGTTCTGAAGGTGAGAGGTTCGCCGAACTCTGGGAGGTGTACAGCGACGAAGCCGATCAGCAAGGTCTAGCGGTGTGGTCGCACAATGACGCCGCCAAATTTGTGCTCAAGTCAAAAACCTGTTTTAACGATGGTCAGCTGGCCTGTGTCGCCATCACATCTGGCGACCATCCAGAGGCCCATGACGTACTCACCTTTTCCGTGGATGCCTGTTGGCTGTCCTGAGTCAGCCTCGGCCTGAAGCAACAGAGATTCAGGGGCGAATCAGCTGAAAAACAACCAGCAGAGCTGAGGCACCAAGAACCCACAGCAACCACCACAACTGGGGAATCGTGATGGCGAGTACGAGCCCGATCACGAAGAAGATCAGAAAACGGCCGAGGGTCATGAATGCTCCAACACCGGTGCATTGAAGCGAAGACTCTGCCCTAGGCCAGCTTTTCAGGCCTGGATCGAGGTGCTGGTTCAGGAGTGAACAGGATGGGAATGGACGACGCCACGAGCACACCTCCCACCGTGAGCAGCACTAGCAATGGAATCGGCCGCACCAACGGCTGACGTTGCAACGGTGAAGCGCAGCTCGCACAGAGGGGAATGACGCCTTTGGGAGGGTGGAGCACAACTGCCGGTCCGCAACAGCAGGAGGGGCAGCGATAGCGCGACATCGGCCGTTGAAACGCAGCTGCTGGCACCTTATTGCGAAGATCATTGATTGCCGAGGTCTGCTCCATGCCGCTCCGTTCCCTGGTGACCAAGTTGCAGGAAACTGCACTCACCGGTGAGCTCGATGAGCGCTCGAGCCGCACCGAGCGCCTGTTGATGCGTGGCGCAGGTCGTTGCAGCCGTGCACTTGTGGCCAGTGCGTTGTCTCAAAGGCGAGACTCGCCCTTGCTGGTGGTTGTGCCGACCCTTGAAGAAGCAGGGCGATGGACGGCGCTTCTGGAGTTGATGGGCTGGTCTCAGGCCAGCCTGTATCCCACCAGCGAAGGCTCTCCCTATGAACCCTTCGATCCCACTAGTGAAATCACCTGGGGCCAGCTTCAGGTTCTGAGTGACCTTCTGGGTGATCCGCATGCCTCGTCCTGGGCGATCGTGGCCACGGAACGTTGTTTGCAGCCACATCTCCCCCCGCCGGATGTTCTGAAAACGAAAACGCGCACCTTGCGCAAAGGGGATGAGGTTGATCTGGAGATACTGGGCGAGACGCTGGCCCAACTTGGCTACGAGCGGGTCAGCACCATTGAGCAGGAGGGGAGCTGGAGCCGTCGCGGCGACATTGTCGACATCTTCCCGGTGAGCAGTGAGCTGCCTGTTCGGCTTGAATTTTTTGGTGAAGAACTCGACAAGCTGCGGGAATTCGATCCAGCCAGCCAACGCTCACTGGACCCCGTCGATGCGCTTCGACTCACACCCACGGGATTTGGTCCGCTGACCGCTGACCAGCTGCGGGAGTCCATGCCTGATGGACTGGACCGATTGCTCGGTGCTGAGGGCACAGAGCAGCTTTTAAACGGCGGAACTCCGGAAGGCATGCGCCGGTTGATGGGGCTCGCCTGGGGGCAACCCGCCTCGCTTCTCGACTACCTCCCGGACACCACAACAGTGGTGATCGATGAGCGACGCCAGGGCTTGGCCCACGGACAACAGTGGCTCAGCCATGTGGAGGAACATCACCACGACATGGCTGCTGAGGTGGGTCTGGACGAGGGCGATCGTGATCGGCTCTGGCCAGCGGTTCTGCACCGTGAGATTGAAGCCGCCTATGCCCTGACGGAGGTCTTCCATGGCTTTGACATGGCAGAACTGCTCGAAGTTGACCAGCACCCCAACAGCTTCGACCTCGCCAGCCGTCCTGTTGCGGCCTACCCCAACCAATTTGGAAAACTCGGGGAACTGATCAAGGGTTTCCAGACCGAGCGCACGGCCGTTTGGTTGGTGTCTGCGCAACCCAGCCGAGCGGTTGCTCTGCTGGAGGAGCACGACTGCATCAGCCGGTTTGTTCCGAACACGGGCGATAGCAACGCCATCGCTCGTCTGATCGAACAGAACACCCCTGTTGCTCTGAAGGTGAGGGGCACCGCGGAACTCGAGGGATTACAGCTCCCGGCCTGGCGGGTAGCCCTGGTCACCGACCGCGAATTCTTCGGGCAGCAGAGCCTTAGTTCCAGTGGCTATGTACGACGTCGCCGCAAGGCAGCCAGCCGCACGGTGGATCCCAACAAGATGCGCCCGGGCGATTTTGTGGTGCATCGAAACCATGGCATTGGCCGCTTCAAAGCCATGGAAAAACTGGCGATGTCAGGCGATATCCGCGACTACCTCGTGGTGCAGTACGCCGATGGAATCCTTCGGGTTGCCGCCGATCAACTCGGAAGCCTGGGGCGTTACCGGGCCACGAGTGAAACACCCCCGCAGCTCAACCGCATGGGTGGCACGGCCTGGAACAAGGCCAAGGAACGGGCCAAGAAGGCGGTTCGCAAGGTTGCCCTTGATCTGGTGAAGCTGTACGCGGAACGGCAACAGGCCGCAGGCTTTGCCTTCCCCACCGACGGCCCCTGGCAGGTGGAAATGGAGGAGTCGTTCCCCTATGACCCGACGCCGGATCAACTGAAGGCCACGGCCGACGTGAAACGGGACATGGAACGGCAGGAGCCGATGGACCGACTGGTGTGCGGGGACGTTGGCTTCGGCAAGACCGAAGTTGCGATCCGCGCCATCTTCAAAGCCATCACCGCTGGAAAACAGGTGGCGATGCTGGC
>CAXQPR010000046.1:0-6408 GCA_964225855.1 Salipiger bermudensis
TAGAGGCGCAGAAGATCGTTGCCGCTGCCAGTGCGCACGCGGGACGGACCCGTCGATCGCGAACTGGTGGTCAAAGGGGGCTCCCTCGGGGAATGCCCTCAGGGTTCAGCCCGATTCGACTTGCTCACCGGAATGAGCGGAATCTATTCCGGTTCGCTGGGCGCCCTCTCAATCGTCCTCATCCGCTTTGGGATCAACCCAGGTGCTGGCCACATGCAGCTCCTCGAGCTGCTTGGCTGCGACCCCGGCAGGGGCTGCGGTCATCAGGCAACGGGCCTGCTGGGTCTTGGGGAAGGCGATCGTGTCGCGGATCGATTCCTCACCGGCCAGCAGCATCACCATGCGGTCGAGACCAAAGGCCAGGCCACCGTGCGGAGGTGCACCCATGTCGAGGGCTTCGATCAGGAAGCCGAACTGCTCTTGGGCTTCTTCCAGGGGCAGGCCCACCGTCTGCAGCACCTGGCGTTGCAGCGCCGACTCGTGGATCCGCAGCGAGCCGCCGCCCAGCTCGAGGCCATTGAGCACCAGGTCGTAGGCCTGGGCGCGGGCGCCGGGCAGGGTGTTGGCCCATTGGCCCGCATCGCTGCCGAGGTCGTCGGTGTTGGGGGCGCAGAAGGGGTGGTGCAGCGCTTCGTAGCGGTTTTCGTCGCTGTTGAACTCGAACATCGGGAAATCCACCACCCAGAGGAAATTCCACTGGTCGTTCTCGCGGTCGGGCTTGACCATGCCCAGTTCGCGGGCCAGATACTGACGCACCCGGTCGAGGGCTTTGTTCACCGTCGCGGTGTCACCGGCGCCTAACAGCAGCAGGGTGCCGGGCTCAGCGCCGGTGCGGCTCAGCAGTTCGGCCTTCTGCTCCTCGCTGAGGTTGTCTTTGATGGCGCCGATGGTGTCGATCTCACCACCGTCGCGTACGCGGATGAAGGCCAGGCCGCCGGCTCCGGCTTGCTGCGCCTCACTGAACACATCACCACCGGGCTTGATGCGCACGTTCGACACTGCATCGTTGCCGCCGGGCACGGCGATGCACTTCACCGAACCGCCGTTTTTCACGGCGCCGCTGAAGACTTTGAAGCCCATGTCCTTGACGATGTCGCTCACATTGGTGAGCTCCATGCCGTAGCGGGTGTCGGGACGGTCGGTGCCGTAGCGCTCCATGGCGTCGTGCCAGGTCATGCGCGGGAAGGGGCGAGGCAGCTCGATGCCCTTCACCGTCTTCCAGATCGAGCAGATCAGGCGCTCGTTCAGGTCGAGGATCTCCTCCTGGCCCATGAAGCTCATCTCCATGTCCAGCTGGGTGAATTCCGGCTGTCGATCGGCGCGCAGGTCTTCGTCGCGGAAGCAACGGGCCACCTGGTAGTACTTCTCGATGCCACCCACCATCAGCAGCTGCTTGAACAGCTGGGGCGACTGGGGCAGGGCAAACCAGTCACCACCGCAGACGCGGCTGGGAAGGATGTAGTCGCGGGCGCCTTCCGGGGTGGACCGGGTGAGCACCGGGGTTTCCACCTCGATGAAGCCTTCGTCTTCCAGGAAGCGGCGGGCGGTCTGGATCGTCTGGGCCCGCAGGCGCAGGTTGTCGTTCATGCGCTTGCGGCGCAGATCCAGGTAGCGGTGGCGCAGGCGCAGTTCTTCGCGGGTGTTCTCCTCGTCGTGGATCGACACCGGGAAGGGCAGGTTGCCTTTCACGCCGTTGAGCACGGTGATGGCGCTGGCCAGCACTTCCACTTCGCCCGTGGCAAGGCGGTCGTTGAGGGATTCAGCAGGTCTGGCGCGCACCTTGCCGCTCACTTGCAGCACGGTTTCGCTGCGTAGGTGTTCGGCCACCGCAAACGCTTCGGCCCCCAGGTCGGGGTCGACGGTGATCTGCACGGTGCCGCTGCGGTCGCGCAGGTCGATGAAGATCACCCCACCGTGGTCGCGACGGCGATCCACCCAGCCACAGAGCTTCACCTGCTCGTCGATCTGCTGCTTGCGCAGGTCGCCGCATCCGTTGCTGCGCATGGGAGCCGTCGAGGGGTAATGAGAGGCGAGTTTCCCACAGGACCTGCCGTGGGATCGGCTTCAGGCCGGGCGGCGGTAGAAGGGGCGCTTGACCACGGTGGCTGGATGGCGCTTGCCGCGGATCTCCACCGCCAGCACTGTGCCCACCTTGGCGAGGGCTTTGGGCACATAGCCCAGGCCAATGCCCGCCTCCAGGCAAGGGGACCAGCCGCCGCTGCTCACTGTTCCCACGGTTTGCTCGCCATCGAGGATCGGATAGTCGTGGCGGGGAATGGCGCGGCCCTCCAGCCGCAATCCCACCAACTTGCGCTGGCTGCCTTGGTCGACTTCCTGTTCCAAAGCGGCCCGGCCGATGAAGTTCACGGGGTTCTCCAGGTGCACCAGCCAGCCCAGACCCGCCTCAAGAGGGCTGGTGGTGGTGTCCATGTCGTTGCCATAGAGGTGCATGGCGGCCTCCAGGCGCAGGCTGTCGCGGGCACCCAGCCCGCAGGGGGTGACTCCCTCGTTGAGCAACTGGCTCCAGAGTTGGCGGCCAGCGTCGCGGGGCAGCAGCAGCTCAAAGCCGTCTTCGCCGGTGTAGCCCGTGCGGGCCACCAATACATCGACGCTCAGGCCTGGCAGGGGCAGCATTCTCTGCCCGAAGCGGGGCAGTTCCGCCAGGCTGGTGCCGCTCAGGCCTTCGAGCACCCGTTGGGCGTCTGGCCCCTGTAGGGCCAGCAGTACGCCATCCCCTTTTTCGTCGCTGATGCTGACGCCGCTGCCGCTGAGCTGCTGCTCCAGCCAAGCGCGGTCGCTGTCGGCACAGGCGGCATTGATCACCGCCAACACCGTGCTGTCACCCATGTCGTAGATGATCAGGTCGTCGAGGATGCCGCCCGTTTCATTGAGCAGCACCGTGTAGCAGGCCTGGCCGGGGCCGATGCGGTGCAGATCGGTGGGCACCAGTTTCTGCAGGGCATCTTTGGGGTTGGGTCCGCTGAAGCGCAGAACCCCCATGTGGGAGATGTCGAACACCCCCACCGCCTGACGCACGGCGGTGTGTTCCGCCACCAGGCCGGAAAACTGCACCGCCATCTCCCAGCCGGCAAAGGGCACCATCCGACCGTTTGCCGCTTGGCAGAGGTCGTGGAGCGGGGTGCGCTTGAGGTCGGTCACGGGGACGTGTCCAGGTTGGGCGAATCTTATGGAGGCCAAAGGCACGTCAGGGAAACGGAAGCAAAGCCGGAGATTCGAACCCTTGCGTGGTTCGTTTGGGTCAGCGTCCTTACCTTGAGCGTCCTCTCTTCGATCCTTGTTGTCTGAGGCCTGCTGCCAGAGCTGCCAGCACTGCACGGCGTCCACGAGTGGGGCCAGTGGCCCGCTGGTGGGTTGGTGCCGCCTGCGGCGGCTGCCGGTGCATGCGGAGCTGGCACGGGTGGCCTGGTGTCACCACTGGACGCCGAGGGCCCCAGCTCTTCCTGAGCTTCAGGGCAGTGATCAACCGTTGCCCCCCAGCGGCCGGCAGCTGGAGCTGACCCCTCGGGATTAAGTTTTTCTTGAGCCGACTCTCGTGTTGTGTGCGTCACGAGCTTTTTGGCTTAAGCGCGTGAGAATTGACTTCTAGAAATTCAAGTTTTCCTTTTTGCTTCCATCCAGCACGCTGCCGACACCTGTGGAGCTGTTCGCTGATCAGCAGGATGGCGACCTGCTCACCTATCCAACCGGTGGTCTGGTGTTTCGTGTTGGCGACCCCGTCGATGCCGTTTATGCCTTGCAGCGCGGCATGGTGGAGCTCAGTGCTGAGGGAGAGACGGGAAAGCTGCGCTACAGCGCTGGCGAGATTTTCAGTTACGAAGACCTTGCGGGCTCACGCCTCGTCCACAGCCATGACGCCAGGACTCTGACCCCTGTGGAGGTGGTGCGTTTGCCGAAGGCGCGATTCGTGGAGCTGATCCTTCGTCATCCCACCATCGTGCTGGCCTTGTTGGAGCGCCAGCACAGCCGACTGCGGGAGCAGCGCCTTGAGGCGCGCCACTATTACTGATCGCTTTCCTTGCTGAGCAGCATCAGCAAGCTGCGGGTCACCTTGCTGGCCAGCACGCTGCTGATTCCAGTCGGGTCCAGTTGTGGGGCCAGTTCCACCACGTCGGCGGCCACCAGCTGATGGTCTTTCAGCACCTCGATCAGGGCGGCGAAGTGGTGCCAGAGGAAGCCGCCGGGTTCAGGAGTGCCAGTGCCGGGCATCACCGCCGGGTCGAACCAGTCGAGATCCACGGTGAGATAAAGCGGTTTGCCTTGATGGGGGGCTAAGGCCTGCCGCAGGCTGGTGGCCAGGGTGGTGCGGTCCTGGTCGGGCCGGTGGTGGATTAGGCGCTGGGTCTGGGCGAGTTCCTGGAATTCCTCGCGTGTGCCACTGCGGATCGCCAGCTGCAGCAGCTGGCCGTTGGGGAGCACCTCCAGGCAACGGCGCATGGCGCAGGCATGGCTGTGGCGGGCCCCCAGCCAGCTGTCGCGCAGATCGGCGTGGGCGTCGAGTTGAAGCAGCACTAGATCGGGATGCTGCTCGGCCACGGCGCCGACGGCACCACTGCTGATCGAGTGCTCACCCCCCAGCCTCAGGGGTTTGAGCCCCAGGTCGAGCACCTGGCGGGTGGCGCGATGCACGGCGGCCACCACCGGTTCCGGAGCTCCGAATGGAATGTCGACGGCGCCGAGGTCGGCATAGGCCAGATCCTCGAGGTCCATCTGCAGCTGGGGGCAGTAGCTCTCCAGGCCGTTGCTCACATCACGCACGGCGGCCGGCCCAAAGCGGGTGCCAGGGCGGAAGGAAGTAGTGCCGTCGTAGGGCACGCCAAACAGCCCCACCTGGCAGCCGCTGGGATCGCGGCGGGCGCCCATGTAGATGGCGCCTTCGCGGTCAAACACTGCGTCGAGCTCAATGCTTGGGCTGGTCATCCGTTTAGCTCCCGGTCCACGAAGGCGGGCACGGCATCAAAGGCACCGCGTTGCCAACGCGGGCTCCAGATCTCGCATCCAGCCGCGATGGCTGCAGCGCGTTCAGGCAGGGGTTGGCGGTAGTGCTGCCCGTCGCTTGCGGCAAAGGTCCAGCTCCACCAGCCGCTGGGATACATCGGCACCCAGCCGTAGAGGGGGTCGGCATGGCCGAACACCTCCCGGATCAGCTTCACGGTGTCGATGTGCACCTGGCGGAAGGCTTCCGGGGATTCGCTCTGGGTCGCGAACACGCCCCCCGGCTTGAGGATGCGTCTGCAGTGGCTGAAGAAGGCGCGATTGAACAGGCCTTCAGCGGGGCCTGCCGGATCGGAACCATCCACCAGCACTACGTCGTACGACCCATCAGCCGCCTCGGCGGCCCAGGCGATGCCATCGCCCACGTGCAGGTGGAAGCGGGGATCGCTCCAGCAGCCTCCGCCGATGCTGGGCAGGTGCTGCTGACTGAGCTCCACCACCCGGCCGTCGATCTCCACCATGTCGAGGTGCTGCACGCCAGCGTGTCGCAGGCACTCCCGCGCCGTGCCGCCGTCGCCTCCGCCGATCACCAGCACCCGCTCGATCGAGGCAGCGGAGCACAGGGCGGGATGCACCAAAGATTCGTGGTAGTGCCGTTCTTGCCGTTCGGCGGTCATCCAGCAGCCATCGAGCAGCAGGCCTTTGCCGTAGCGCTCGCTTTCGATCACGGTGATGCGCTGGAACGGGCTGGTTTCCTCCACCAGCACCCGGCCTTCCAGGCCGTAGCGCACGCCGTTGTGGTGCTCATCGATCCAGCCGCCGTTGGGCTGGGCTGCGCTGCTCATGGGCCGCTGTTGCTGTGAGTGTTGGTTCTTCCAGCTAAAACCAGCGCCGGTTTCGAAGCACCCTGGCGGGAGTGTGTCGCTAGAGGCCCAGGAGCCGGCGAGCGTTGCCGTGGCCGATTGCGTCGCGTTCCCCAGCGCTGAGGGGCGTGGTCTGCATCCAATGCCCCGCCAGGTTGATGTCTTCGTAGGGGTAGTCGGTGGCGAAAAGAACCCTGTCGCTGCCCATGGCATCGAGGGCACAGCGCAGCGGGGCCTGGTCGCAGACGCCCGAGGTGGTGATGTGGATGTGGCGACGAATGATCTCGGAAGGCCGCTGCCGCAGTTGGCTGGCGTAACGCGTCACGGCGAAGCGGCTGTCGAGCCTCCAGAGCAAATAAGGAAGCGTTTCGCCCATGTGCCCCAGGATCACTTGAGCCTCGGGATGGCGTTCGAACACGCCGGCCACCACCAGCCGCAGGGCATGTTCGGCCGTATCGGCCGTCCAGGCCCAGGTGGCACCTTCGAGTT
The DNA here is from genome assembly GCA_964225855.1 of Salipiger bermudensis. Lineage (GTDB taxonomy): Bacteria > Cyanobacteriota > Cyanobacteriia > PCC-6307 > Cyanobiaceae > Synechococcus_C. Next base: position 6,306 of record CAXQPR010000046.1, read on the forward strand.
CGGGCAGGCGGCTGAGCGGCGACTCCGCCGGGATGCCGGGGTGGAGATAGAGGGGCACCTTCAGCCGCTCCAGGGTGCGCCAGAAGGGGGCATAGAGGGTGTT
>CAXQPR010000047.1:0-2233 GCA_964225855.1 Salipiger bermudensis
AAAAGGCACAACTGCTCTGGAATTCCGGCCTGAGGACTCCGGCCATGGTTCAGGCGGCTGAAGACGCCGAGCTGCAATCGATTCGTGGGATCGGTCCAAAGCTCATCGCTCAAATTCGCTCCCAGGAGGTGGCCTGAGGCGTCGCACGGATCTGCGGATCAGGTCTGCTCCCTCGCTTCCAGGGCCGAACAATTGCTGCTCGTAGTTCCTTGGAGGGTTGCCTGGTGGGCATTCGTCTTTGTTCGATGAAGACACCGTCATTCATCGCCACTCGCAGGCTGATCATCGCCAGCAAACCCAGGGGCTTCACGCAGGACTGATGCTCTCGTTGTGTTCTCCCGCGGGATAGCTCGAGCTGGTGTGTCGATCGCTACGCCGTTATCAATAAGAACATTGTCTTTGTGCGATTGGTCACTGATTGAGGTCGCATCGCACCTGCAGTTTCAAAACAGGGTTGAACAGAGACCATCGTGCCCACCTCATTTAGCAATCCGTGTTTGCTTCGCTTTTCTGATCCCAAGGCGGAATACCGCGGGATCTGGGTCTTTTATGACGCCAATGACCTCGGTGCCTATTCCGCCTGCCACGAACTGCTGGCTCACGGTGAGCCCATGCGTGTGGTGGAACAACGGGAACTCCAGAGCCTGCTTGAAGCCCGTCGCTTTAGTCAGCATTTGATCCTGCATGGATGGTCACCGCAGGTGATTCACTCGGAGCTTGGCTACCGGCTCATTGGTTTTTAACGCTCTACCGCTAGCTGGCGAGTGGGTGAGTTGTTCTGCACCAGCCCGGAGCATGCGTGCAGCGGGCACCCTTGGCACTTCGCTTGCGGTTGGTCGGTTTCTTCAATTCGCTGATCGCAGCTTGATCAGTCGATTTGTTGTTGTCGTTGTGTTGATCTGGGGCCATTGATGCCTCCCAGCGACAGCCAAAGCCTGCCAGCTCTTTGCGATTCGACAAGAGCAGCGTTTCTGCTCACTGACGCCGGCGTTTGCTGTTTCCAGACTTGAGTGCATCCGATGTTGGCGTGACCACGTGATGTCCCGGTTGCTGGTTGCTGTTGGCTTCAGTCTTGGCTTGTTTCTGGCCCCAGCGTTCGCGCAAAGCAGTTCTACGCCGTCCGCAGGGGGCCAAGAGCAGCTCAGTGATTGGCAGCGCCGTGAGCTGGCCCGCCAGCAACGCAAACGTGAGCAGGCCAGGCGCTGCATCAGCGATTGGCGATTGGGCCTCTGCAGCCGCTCGTACCGTTAAGACCACCTCGAAGCGTGCGGTGTGGGCGAGATCAATGGTGTGTCCGTTGCCCTGATTGCCCTCGGGCTGAGCGCGACCTGGGTTGTTCTCTTCTATGGATTCACCCGATCGACCCGCTACGAAATCCAACGCACCCAGATGCAGCGCGTGCGCCGGCAGGTGATGAGGGTTCTTGCTGAGCATTCCGACTAGGGCCTGTTGACAGCGCAACTGAAGCCGGCTAGTACAGGTGTACTCGCATCGGGCCCATGGCTCCTGTTGCTTCCCCGTACGCCACCTTTCGCGCCTCGGATTGGGTCTGGCCCGCTGCGTCCGCTGCTTCTGCCGCCTCACCCCCATGCCAGGACACGGTTGGCTCCAGGATCCCGCCACGCTCGCGACCAAGCGCTTCCATCGCGACGAAAAAAGTTGGGCGCAAGACCCGATGGTCTTCGTCGATTCAGGGCGACCTTTTCCAGCACAGCCTCCTCTGCTCCAGTCCCGTGACCACCTCCATCGAGACCAGGCAGTTGAGCTTTGGCGGACTCTTCTGAGCCGTGGTTGGACCCCGGTGGCGCCCCAGTGGGGTCAGGACATCGAGGTCTAAATCAGTTCGCCAGCGCGCTTTGGATTCGCTTCTCCAGTTCCATGGCGCTCAGCCCCGTCACCACAAACACTTCCTGGGCACTGCTTCCGCGCCTAGCGACCAGCTTCCAGCCACCGCGAATGGGAATGGAGATCTTCAGGCGCAGTTCTGGCGCCCGGCCCTTGACCCTTGAGATGACGGCGGGGGTGATCGTGTCGATCTCGGGCTCCCGGACCAACCGTTTCAGGCAGGGAATCAGGCCCTCGAGGTAGGTGCTGTGGGTGATGACCAGCCGTCCCATGGCGGGCACCTTAGAAACCAGTGCCCTGGTGGCGGGATTGCCTGACCGCTGCTAGAGATGCTGTCCCCTCCTTTTGCCGGATGGCAGGCCAGCACGCTCCAGAGCTGCGCGAGCAG
>CAXQPR010000048.1:0-2001 GCA_964225855.1 Salipiger bermudensis
TGTTCAACGCCTCCAGATCGCGCAGCGTCTGCTTGCTTCCCGGAAGGATCACGGCATCCGGCTCCCCCAGGGGTTCTCCGGGTTGAATCCAGCGCAGCCTCAGGCTGGGTTCGGCCTCGAGCGGATCAAGATCGGAAAAGTTGCTCAAGGAGGGCAACCGCAGCACTGCGATTTCCAGATCGGTGGCCCCCCGGGTGGGTTTGCGTTCCAGCAGATCGAGGGAATCTTCTGGTGGAAACAGCTCATTCAGCCAAGGCATCACCCCCAGCACCGGCACCCCGGTGTTGGCTTCCAGCCAGTTGCGACCCTCGTCAAACAGCTCCCGACGGCCGCGGAAGCGGTTGATCAGGATGCCTTTGATCAGCGGACGCTCCACCGGGCGCAGCAAAGCGAGCGTCCCGACGACCTGGGCAAAGACGCCGCCGCGCTCAATGTCGGCCACCAGCAGGCAGTTGGCCCGCAGGTACTGGGCCAGGCGCAGGTTGGTGAGATCGCGGCGTTGCAGGTTCACCTCCACAGGGCTGCCCGCCCCCTCCAGCACCAGCCGGCCTTGGGGCCATTGCTGCTGGAGCTGCATTAGCCCAGTCCGGATCGCCTGCCAGCCCGGGCGGAACCAGTCGCGGTAGTAGTGCTCGGCCCGGGCGATTCCCACGCTTTGGCCCCCATGGATCACCTCACTCGTGCTGTCCCCCCGGGGTTTCAGCAGCACGGGATTCATGGCGCAGCAGGGCTCAAGGCCCGCCGCCCATGCCTGCATGGCCTGGGAGTAGGCCATCTCGCCGCCATCGGCATCCACCCAGGCGTTGTTGCTCATGTTCTGGCCCTTGAAGGGCAGCGCCTGTTCTCCCTGTCGTTGGAGCACCCGGCACAACGCCGCCGTCATCAGTGATTTGCCGGCACCGCTAGAGGTGCCCAGCACCATCAGAGGTCGCGGACTGGTGTGGGTCACAGCGGCCAGCGCCGACGCAGGCTGTGACGCAGCCGATCCAACAGCGGGATCGAGCGCCGCAGGAGTTCAGGCTCGTCGTCGAGGAGTTGGCGGCCCAGGGGGGTGAGCCTGAAGCGGCTGGTCAGCCCCTGCCCATCCACTTCCCGGCGCAGCACGCCCACGCTGATCAGCCAGCGGAGATCGTCCTCAAGGGCTTCGCTGTTGCGGAACCAGCGTGTCTTCCGGCCATAGCGCTTGGGCTTGCTCCAGATGTCGCCGGCATCCAAGCCTTGCTGCTGAAGATCCCGGTAGAGGGATTCAGAGAAGGGCAGGCATCCCATGGCCCGGCAGGCCCGGTCACGGCTGCGTCGATCCAGCAGGTCGGTGGGGTGAGCGATGGCGAAGCCTTCCGTCCCTGGCAGCCTACGGAGCGTTGATCTGCGTTGGGTTCCCGTGCTCTTGCTTGCTTCCGCCTCGCCGGCGCGTCGCCGCTTGCTGGAGCAAGCGGGAGTTCCGCATCGCGTGCGCGTCAGCGGTGTGGATGAAGACCAGATCCACCATGCAGATCCAGCAGAGCTGGTGAGATTGCTGGCTGAGGCCAAGGCCACTGCTGTTGCCCAGGAGCTTGATCCTGTGGCCGATGCCGAGATCACGGCTGTGCTGGGCTGTGATTCGGTGCTCAGTTTTGAAGGGCAGGTGTTCGGTAAGCCCTCGAGCCCTGTGGAGGCGATTGAGCGCTGGCAGCGCATGGCGGGTCGCTGTGGATCTCTGCTCACGGGCCATTGCCTGATCCGTCGAGGCCAGCCTGATGTGTTGGCGTGCGTGGAAACGCTGGTGCGCTTTGCTCCGCTGAGTAAGGCCGAGATCGAGGCCTATGTGGCCAGCGGCGAACCGCTGCAGTGTGCCGGTGGTTTTGCCCTCGAGGGCCGTGGCGGCCTCTGCATTGAGGGCTTGGATGGCTGTTATTCCAACGTGATCGGCCTCAGCCTCCCCTGGTTGCGTCAGCAGCTTTCGGCGTTGGCCTAGTGCAGCAGCAGATTTCGCGTTCCCGAGATCGCTTGCATGGCCAGCAG
>CAXQPR010000049.1:0-10041 GCA_964225855.1 Salipiger bermudensis
CAAGCGGCGCCAATCCAGCTGCCCAGAAGGGCTGGAGCCCCCATCGACCCCGCGAATCGCCACGACACACGCCGTTGCCGCAAAGCCGGCACCACATTCATCAGGGCCAGCAACAGCACAACGATCAACGACAGGGGCACGGCCTCGCGCATCGGCACGGACAAACCACTGACCAGTAGTGGCAACAGAAGGATCGACCCACCGGCACCCAGCAAGGCCAACAACGCTCCAATCAAGGCACCACCGGCAAGCAGCAACAGATCAGTCACAGCCGCACCCGATTCCAGGGCATCCAGACCAACAGGCGAGCCATGCCACAAAAACCGCTTACACCAGCGAAGACGAGGCCCGCTCCAACAAACCAGCTCACACCAATCCAGGCGGGAGCCCACCATTGGCTGACGATCAGCCCCAGCAGCACCAGAGACCCTGCAGCGATCTGCACCTGACGCATCAGTGGCATGGGAGCTCCGGCCCGCCGTTCAACGGGCAATCCCTCGCGTTGCCACCGTTCAAGGCCACCGGCAAGCTCCATCACGGAGCGCCCCGGAAATCGCTGCCGAACCACAGCCATCGCCTGCGAACTGCGATTGCCACTGGCACAGACAAAGACCAGATCACCATCAGGCAGTTCAGCCCGCTCCAGGCGGCCAAGGGGAATGCACCGGCTACCTCGGATGCGACCACCAGCCACTTCCATCGGCTGGCGAACATCAACCACCGTCACCGCATCCAGACGGGCTTGAAGATCAGAAGGGGAGAGTTGTTGCGACATGGCGAAGCGATACAGCGAAGGAAAGATCGACAAACAAAGAAACCAACAACAAACGGCTACTTAGAGAGCTCCAGCGGGTAGCCCTCATCGGCCCAGCGCTGTAAACCACCACGCAAATTGGCAACCCGCTGCCAACCGCTGCGCTGCAACTGCTGGGTGGCCAGAGCGGAGCGGCTCCCGGCATAACAAGCCACCACCAATGGTCGATCACGGGGAAGCTTCTGAAGGCTCTGCATCAAGTCGGGCAGCGGAAGATGAAGACTTCCGGCCACACGACCATCAGGCCCCAGCCACTCCTCATGGGAGCGCACATCCAACAGGGTGATCCCATCCAGATGGCCAGCAACCCACTCAGGGCTGACCTCATCAAGACCAGCAAAGCTACGCCGAATGGGAGCCCAATCACTCCTCGATTCGGTCTCCTCCAGCGGACGCCCACTGCGCAGATTGCCGGGCAAGGCCACATCAATGCGGCGAGGGTGGGGCAACTGAAGGTTGTCCACGTAGCCGATGAAATCCTGCTGTCGCGCTGCACCACCAAAACGCGGATTGAAGCGGGCTTCCTCCGCCACGCTCGTCACTGAGCGGCCCTCATAGTCATGCCCCGGGTAAAGCAAACAGTGCTGCGGCAGCGAGAGAATCTGCTGGTTGATCGAGTTCCACAGAGCCTCGGCACTGCCCTGCTGGAAATCACAACGACCACAGCCGCGGATCAACAAGGCATCGCCGGTAAAGGCCATCGAGGTGTCATCCAGCACGTAGGTGAGACAGCCATCGGTATGACCCGGTGTCGCGCGCACCGATAGCGAACGGCTTCCGAACGCAATGGTGTCGCCATGGGCAAGGGGTTGGCTGACGAAGTCAGCACCGGCAACGGCAGCCAGAGCAATGGAGCAACCGGTCGCGGCATGCAGGCACCAACTTCCGGTGACGTGGTCGGCATGAACGTGGGTGTCGATAGAGGCCACCAAACGAAGGCCCAGCTCGTTGATCAGCGCAAGATCACGGCTGTGGTGTTCGAACACCGGATCGATCAACACCGCTTCTGAGGAGAGCGGATCGGCAAGGAGGTACGTGAACGTTCCGGTGCCTGAATCCCACAACTGCCGGAACAGCAGAGAACTAGCACCCGCTGCATCACGAGCGGTCGAAGACCCCATAGACAGCTCAAACCCTTTTATGACGATACACGCATAACTGCATCAGGGCATAATCGAGAAAAGCTTTCCGAGATTGCCTGCATCCACGCCGACACCTGAACAGCTCGCCGAAATCAGCCGATTTTTCAGGCTGCTGAGTGAGCCCGCCCGTCTGCAGCTGATCTGCGAACTGCGCTCATCACCCAGTGATGTTCAGTCGCTAATGGACAAGACCGGTTTTTCTCAGTCACACATCAGCAGGCAACTGAGCCAACTGAGTCAGGCCGGCGTGGTGCGGAGCGAACGCCAAGGCCAACGACTCATCTTTCATGCTGACGATCCCTTGGTCGACGACCTTTGCTCATTGGTGAGCCAGCGGCTTCGTCAGTCCCTCGAAGACAAACTGAAGACATTCAAGACATGAGGTCGGCTGGGTGACTTGGTGTCTGAGTTGCACAACATCAAACCGAGTTGCTCGCAATTCCATGGACAACTCGGTGACAAGCCCCTCAGACCTTTTCTGCAAGTGTGAGCCAAGTGGCTACAGCGGACATAAACCCTGCGCTGATCAGCACGTGGCTGAACTACCGTCCCGTGCGTGAGCTTCAGGCTGGTGATTGCCTGCTCCGCTGCAACACGCCGAACGACAAGATCGTTCTTCTGTTGGAAGGAGAGCTGGTGGTTCATCTTCAAGAGGCCATCACACCGTCGATTGCGACGATTCGAGCAGGCAAAATTGTTGGAGAGGTCTCAAGCCTGGAGCATGGCAAAGCCACGGCGTTTGTGAGCGCTTCCACCACCAGCAGTCTTTGCATAGTGCGCCAAGACCAGCTGATGGACTGCGCCCAGCAATCCCACGACTTCGCCGTCAATCTCATCACGATGCTGAGCAAACGCCTCGGCAACAGCAACGTGAAACTGCGCCAAGAGCAAAATACCGGGCGTCTGCTGCAGGCCCGTTCGGTGACTGATGCACTGAAGGGCCTGCTGAATCGTGGGTGGCTCAGCGATACGCAAGCCGGGCTCCAGCGCTTACTCAGCCACGCCGAAGGAAACATCGGGGTGTTGATGATCGATGTCGATCATTTCAAGCGGATCAATGATACGTACGGTCACCCCGCTGGAGATCAAGTTCTCTGTGACGTAGCGAAGACTCTGCGACGTCTCACGCGTCGGCAGGACGTTTTACTGCGCTGGGGAGGAGAAGAATTCCTACTGTTAACCGCCACTGACGTGGATGGACATGCTCTTCGCCAACTAGCCGAGAGGATCCGCCTGGGTGTTTCCGAAACCCCGATCGAAGCACTGGATCAAGAACGCATCACCGTATCGATCGGAATCGCTTTCAGCAACACAGACGAAAACTGGGAGCAGGTGGTGGCACGGGCTGATGCCGCGATGTACACAGCAAAACGAGAGGGCCGCAATCGGGTCGTTACGGCAACTCCTCCCTAAAGAGAACACCTATGCAGGTGATGCGCATGTTGGAATCCACCCAGCGCACTTCAAAATGCTGCCCTGCATTCGCCTGACCAGGCAACGGATTCACAACCGACCCCTGTACACCAACCTCAACAGAGATCGATCTCTCCATAGCAAAACAGGCCACGCCAGAACTCATATCGAGGACGTCAGCACGCACAAAGAGCGCGTCCCCCTGGGCTGTCACAAGGCAGACCGAAACAAGTCAATCAGGGAAAAGCCTAAGCAGGTCAGCAGGCAGCAGTCAAAAAGCTATGGAATCGGTGAAAGTAACATCTGATTTTGAACAAGGTTGCGAACACCATGCGCTGCAGATTCCTCGAAGGGATTGTCCTTGAGCCATCGATCAACCGAGGCGATATCCACTTTCAGAACCTGCGGGCGAACATTCCAAGTCACTTGAAATGGGGATCCTTGTTCGTTGTAACTCGGACCCGTTGTCGAACCGGCATAGGTCACAGGTTCACCCAGGCCTTCAGGCAATCCTGTGGCCTGATAGAAGCCATTAAGCCGTTGAATAGTGGTCAGACCTTGAAAATCAGCGGCAGTTGAGTCATTCACAAGAACCACCACGATTGTTTCCACCCGTAGCTGAGGATTGTTGATCGAGGGTGACACACAGGAGCCAAGACCAGGGCCAGGCTCGACCTTTGCAGAACTGTGCACGTAATGCACCTCGATCGTGTCCCCGGGATTGAGATCTCCATACTTGCCTTGGCCCACTGGGGCTGGAACGGGCCGCAACTCAGCGGCAGTGAGGGTGCCGTTGTAGCGGTAGCCGGTGCCTGCACCCTTGCCATCACCTGGGCCTGCATAGGTGGTGAACTCTCCACCTTTGTGCTCTGCACTGGCATGGAAGTGAATGTTGCACAGGTTCAGTGCGGTGCGGGGTGGTGCCTCCATGAACACCCGTTGATTAAGGCCATTGACCTGGTTGAGATCACGGGGGGATTGCGGACCGAAACCCTGGCTGGACGTGGAGCGAGCAAGCGCCTCGCGCTGGCTCTGAATTAACGCGTCACCAACGCTCGAATGCTCATGAGCAGGGACCGCCCAGGCTGGAGTCATCGAGGCTATGACTGCAGACAGTCCAAAAACCAAAGACAACGGTCTCAAGAGCACCTGCCCAAAGCCTGACTACTGGATTCCTAGCAACGTTTTCAGAAGCAACCAAGCCTGACAATTCGAACGCAGATGAGCCCAATCAACAATGAGCGAGGTCAAGAGCAGCCGCAGCAATCCCCATCCATGCAGTGATCTTCGAACTGCGCTCATCACCCAGTGACGTACAGACGCTGATGGACAAGACCTGTTTGTCCCAGTCACACATCAGCTGGCAACTGAGCCAGCGGCTTCGTCAGCCCCTCGAAGACAATTTGGAGACGTTCAAAGCCTGAGATCACCTCAAGCGCGAATCGTGCGACGCTCAGGACACCCGGCTGGCGCCGCACATACCGCTCTAATCAACGCTTGGATGTTGGAGTCGGTAGCCCAACTGCTTAAGCCGGGCATTGCTGATGCGGCGGCCACCTGAACCAGGTTCGTTCTGACCAAGCCAGCGCACAGGGGCCAGGCCTTGGCGCTGGAGGCTGCGCCCCACCAGATCCCGTAGCCGAATCGGTTCGTCATCGACCACATTCACCACGCCGGTCCATTCCCCGTTGAGAGCTGCTTCAAGGGCACCAGCAGCATCCGCCACATGCAGCCAGTTGCTGTAGTCAGCTCCGCTGCCAGGTCGTTCCAGCCCAGACAGCCCGCGCAGGCGTCGATCAAGATCGCGGCCTGGGCCATACAGCGCGCCGAGGCGCAAGATACACACCCGCCGGTCTCCGATGCCGCTGAGAAGTTGCTCACTTTCCAGCAGCACGTCGCCATGGCCGGGGCTTGGCTCGGGTGGCGTTAGCTCATCCACCCATTCACCCTGGGCATCGCCGTACACCGAGCAACTGCCCGTATAAACGATCTGGCGCAGTTCCGGCAGTTGTGACAACAGTGACGTCAAACAGCGGAAGCTGTCGACGAAAGTGTGGCGGTAGCCGTTGGCATCCACCTGGCGATCTCCTTTGGGCCCAAGGCAGAACACGACGCTGCTGCTCTGCCGCAGGGCTTCCAACAACTGGTTGGGATCAGTGGCGTCGCAGACCTGCACCCGATCCGCCAAGGGGCTGAGTTTCTCCAGCCGTTCGCTGCTGGTAGTCGTCAGCGTCAGCCTCAACCGTGGCCGTCTCGGTTGCAACCGCTCCGCCAGGGCGATCCCCACATAGCCACAGCCAACGATCGTCAGGTCCATGACTGGAATGCCTGTTGGGGCGACCCTAAGGCGATCGACCCTCAATGCCGGCACAGACATGACTGATCAATGGACCCTCAACCGCCGCAATTTCGAAGGCCATTGGCAGGGCTGTGGTCACTGGTTTGAGCGAGACGACAGCGATCAACTCGATCTGAAGAATCCATCTCGACGGATCGACCCCACCACCTACGTGATTTCTTTTTCCGACGATGACAACGGGGTGTGGGATGGCTCCGGACTGGCCTTCGCCCCCGGTGGTCGGGCCACCTATTCGATCAGTCGAGCCACCTACAACGCTGGTGGGGGCTGTTGGCAGTTTCCTGGGGCAGGAGGTCAGTCCAGCCTTGGGCTCAATGCCAACCGACCTCGCTTCGGCCATGAGATCAACCTGTTCTGTGGTCGTTCCCGCTCAATGCTGGTGCTGCTCTGGGAACCTCGCGACGGCCATTGGCGTTTGCAGCAGGTTGGGGCGGTGGGCTTCCGTTGTTTGAACAGTTCCGATCCGGAACCCGAACGTCCCACTTACGAGACACCCGAAGCCCTGTTGGCACCAATTCAGGGATGGCGCGGTGAACGGCAGACACTCCGACCACAAGCGGGGGTAAAGGGCCAGGCCGAGAATGCCGCTCCGCTTGTGTTCGAGCCAAGCCAATTGCTCCACAACAACTGCTCAGCCGCGATGCCTGACGGTTTGGTGTTTTCGGTGCCCAGCGAGATCCCGGAGCAGGCCTTCAGCCTCGAGATCGGTGGGCGTCTCAGCGCTGAACTTTTTCAGCAGATCAGCATCCATTTCGATGCATCGGGCCGGCTCAAGGCTTGGGAGCGCCGACGCTTTCGGTCGGCTGAAGGTTGGTCATGCCCAGCAGTTGTGTGATCAAAGCGTTCTCGGCGTTGTTATTGCCGCCAGATCCTCCCGGAGCGTTCAGATCTCCATTCCCATAGCCGTTGTTGCCCTGCAGTCCTCCTCCATTATTCGGCTTGCCGATGCCGCTCATTCCCTCGATGGGGTCGAAGTCAGTCAAATCTGAATCCAACCACGCAGAGGCAGGATCTTCCGACTCACTGTCTTCGTACTCATTCACCGCAAATGCAAGAGATTCCAACTTGAAGTCATCGACTACTGACCGATCAACTCTTTCTTGAGTTCAGCGATTCTCAGAAACAAATCTGCCCTTTTCTTCTGAAGCAGCAGATTTGAAGTCGCGAATCTGGTGACCACAACCAAGCCACACAGCTCGAACAGACCACTGAGCAAACCGCCAATCAACGGAAGATGATTAATCGACGTCAGAACACTGGCCGCAATGACTAGAGACAATCCCGTCACAACAGCGGCAAGAATCGCAAGGAAAACAGGATAGATCTGCTGCAAACCCTGCAGATTTAGCCCCTTCAGCACGTCAAAACCCTTACGGAGATAACCCAACAACTCCACAAGATTCTGTTGTGACGGCTGCTCAAGACCAGCTGCAGAAGACTGAACACTCAGTTCAGCGGGATCCGATGCCACCTTGATCGGTTCTGCCTGAGCAGGAACTGACTCAAGTGGCTCCTTGAATGGCAATCGATCCTCAGCGCCACTCTGCGAATCCGCTGTCATTACGTTCTCCACTGGACAGGACGCCACTATCCAGGAAAAAATCAACGCACTCGGTATTTCTTCAGGAAATAAAAACTGAGAACACACTTCTCAGCACCATGCCTACGCCGCGAAAGCTTTCTCAATACAATCTCAACAAAATTCAATATGCGCCCTGGAGATCCATGCCATCGACAACCATTCAGGGATCCATCAAATGCCAGGCAAAGCAAGAAGAAACCAGATCAAACTTTCGGCTCGAACGTCTAACGAATGTCAGGTCGCAAGCGACTTGGTCGACAAGAGATCAGGCAAACCTGCAGCCCAGGAACATTCAGCCTCACCTGCTCGATCACCCTGCCCCAGGCCAAGCTCTCCCCACACTGGAACTGGCAAAGGAGTGCGAAGCAACAACGCAACCAGGCTTGCACTGTCGAGATGCTTTGGATCCAACCAAGCAATCTCATCAAAGGGCCTTGATGAATCGCATTCTGATGGCTCCAGCCTCAGTTGCCGACTGGCACTCCACCCGATAAGCCTTGAATCAGCAGTGAAACGTTGTGGCGTTGCAACTTGAGCAATGTCGGAGCAGGTCCATCCGCTGTCGAGAGGGAGTCGACATAAAACGTGCCTCCAAAGTGTGCGCCAGATTCAGCGGCTACCTGTCGCTGCACTTTGTCGCTCACGGTGCTCTCGCAGAAAATCGTTGGGATCTTCCTATCGCGCACGGTTTCAATCAAACGCGCCATGCGACGAGGCGTCACCTGGCTCTCGGCATTCACAGGCCAGAGGTAGGCCTCATCGAGGCCATAGTCTCTGGCCAGATAGCTAAAAGCCCCTTCGCAGCTCACCAGCACACGCCGTTCCGGAGGAATGGCCTTCAGCGCTAAGCGGAGCTCTTGGTCGAGCCGTTTCAATTCCTTCTTGTAGGCAAGAGCATTCGCTGCAAACTGATCAGCCCCATCAGGATCCAGCTCACTGAAGGCTTGCTGAAGCTGATCCACATAAACCATCGCGCGCTGAGGCGACATCCAGGCATGGGGGTTGGGCTTGCCGGCGTAGGCGTCCTCCTCGATCAGAAGCGGTTCCATCCCGTCGGAAAGCGTCAGCGTGGGGATGTCTCCAGCGCTCGCGGTGAATTTCCTCGACCAGAGTTCCAATCCAAGCCCGTTTTCAACGATCAGATCTGCACTGCTTGCACGCTGAACATCACTGGGCGTGGGCTGGTAGCCGTGAATTTCTGATCCAGGCTTCACGATCGAACGGACCGTCAGGCGATCACCAGCCACGTTTCTGGCGAGATCCGCCAACACCGTGAAGGTGGTCAGCACCTCAGGCTTGCTGCCATCAACCTGATCTCGATCCGCGCTTCTGCCGCGACAACCGCCGCTGATCAACGCCAAAACCACAAGAGAGAGGCTGAGAGCGTGCCGGATCAAGAGAATTGAGGCATCCAATTGAAAACCATTCTCACATGTGTAGTCTGGGTGACTGGTTTCAGTGGGGATCAGCCACTGAAGGAAACGGGGAAAGAACGGTGAGAATCCGTCGCTGTCCCGCAGCTGTAACCCCCCGAGCTTCTCGGGGTCAGTCAGAACGCCCGCCAGGACTCCACACGACGCGGATCGAAATGAACGCCTTGACCAAGTCCAGCCCCCTGCTGAGGGTCGGTGTGATGACCACCATGGGATTGGTGGCTACATCTCTGTTCACCCCCGCCTACGCCCACCATCCCTTTGGGATGGGAGACAGCACCAATCTCAGCGCTTGGCAAGGCTTGTTGAGTGGGATCGGTCACCCTCTGCTGGGGCCAGACCACTTGTTGTTTCTGCTCGCCATCGCCTTCATCGGCCTGCGCCAACCGCGCGCCTGGGTGATTCCCTTGCTTGCCATCGGGCTTGGAGGAAGCGTCCTCTCTCAATTCATCCCTCTTCCGGAGACCATTGCACCCTGGGCGGAGGCACTGGTCTCTCTCAGCCTCGCTGCCGAGGGCTTGATCGCCCTCACAGTGGCATCCACCGCGTGGCTGCTTCCCCTGATTGGAGTGCACGGTTTCCTTCTGGGCAGCACCATCGTGGGCGCTGAACCCACACCGCTGCTGACCTATTTCCTTGGACTGCTGATCGCCCAAGGAGCACTCCTGCTGCTCGTCACCAGCTGGTCAAAGGCACTGCTGGAGCGCCTCGGATCACAAGGACAACGCCTTAGCGCGGGCATCTGGATCGGAATTGGCATGGCTTTTGCCTGGGTTGCATTGATCGACTGATTAAGAGAATTCGTCCTCAGACCAATAACTCCAGAGACCGACTTCTCTGGAGTTTTTTATACCTAAAACCAATGAATTGTTTGAAGCAATTGCTGGTGGCACCTGCGGCCCTGGGCCTCCTGGCTCCTTTGGCTGTTGATGCTGGCCGGCAGGCCAACGCCGCTGAGCTGAACGACAATCCGTTGACTGTCAGTGGTGGATCTGCCTACGCCGCGACCTCGTCAGGCAGCAGCTTCGAGCAGGTCACCAGCATCAGCCAGTTCTCGGATGTAGTTCCGACTGACTGGGCCCACCAGGCACTGAGCAACCTGATCGAGCGCTACGGCTGCGTCGCCGGTTACCCCAACGGCACCTACCGCGGCAACCGTGCAATCACCCGTTATGAAGCGGCCGCACTCCTGAACGCTTGCCTCGACCGGATCACTGAAGTGACCGACGAGCTGAAGCGCCTGATGAAGGAGTTCGAGAAGGAACTCGCCATCCTCAAGGGCCGTGTTGACGGTCTGG
>CAXQPR010000050.1:0-24106 GCA_964225855.1 Salipiger bermudensis
TCAACCTCAGCGGCGGTTCTCTTGAGGACGTGATCCGGGTGCGGGGAGCGCGCCAGCACAACCTCAAGAACGTGGATGTCACCATCCCGCGCAACAAGATGGTGGTGTTCACCGGTGTGAGCGGCAGCGGCAAGAGTTCGCTGGCGTTCGACACGATCTTTGCGGAAGGTCAGCGCCGCTACGTCGAGAGTCTGTCGGCCTACGCCCGTCAGTTCCTCGGCCAGGTGGACAAGCCGGATGTCGACGCCATTGAAGGGCTGTCTCCGGCCATTTCAATCGATCAGAAATCGACGAGTCATAACCCCCGTTCCACGGTGGGCACGGTCACCGAGATTCAGGACTATCTGCGTCTGTTGTACGGCCGGGCTGGTGAACCCCACTGCCCGCAATGCGACCGGGCCATTCGCCCGCAGACCATTGATGAAATGGTCGATCAGATCCGCACCCTGCCGGAGGGCACCCGCTATCAGCTCCTGGCTCCAGTGGTGCGCGGCAAGAAGGGCACCCACACCAAGTTGATCAGTGGTCTGGCGGCGGAAGGTTTTGCCCGGGTGCGCATCAACGGGGAGGTGCGTGAACTCGCCGACAACATCGAGCTTGACAAGAACCACCAGCACAGCATTGAAGTGGTGGTCGATCGTCTGGTGGCCCGGGATGGAATCCAGGAACGCCTCACCGATTCCCTGCGCACGGCGCTCAAGCGCGGAGATGGTCTGGCGATTGTTGAGGTGGTGCCGAAGAAGGATGAGGAGCTCCCGGAGGGCCTTGAGCGGGAGCGGCTTTACTCCGAAAACTTTGCCTGCCCTGAGCACGGCTCCGTGATCGAGGAGCTGTCACCGCGGTTGTTCTCCTTCAACAGCCCCTACGGCGCTTGCGACGACTGTCACGGCATCGGCCATCTGCGCAAGTTCACCGCGGAACGGGCGGTTCCTGACCCCTCATTGCCCGTGTATGCCGCCGTGGCGCCCTGGGCGGAGAAGGACAACTCCTACTACTTCTCCCTGCTCTATTCCGTGGGTGAAGCCTTCGGCTTCGAGATCAAGACCCCGTGGCAGGACCTGACGGATGAGCAGCGCGATGTGCTGCTCAACGGCAGCAAGGAGCCGATCATGATCCAGGCCGATAGCCGCTACCGCAAAGGGGCCGGCTATACCCGGCCCTTTGAAGGCATCCTGCCGATCCTGCAGCGCCAGCTGCGGGATGCGAGTGGCGAAGCAATCCGCCAGAAACTGGAGAAGTATCTCGAGCTGGTGCCCTGTGCCAGTTGTGCGGGTCAGCGGCTGCGGGCTGAAGCCCTGGCGGTGCGGGTGGGTCCGTTCCGGATCACAGAGCTCACCGCGGTCAGCGTGGGTCAAACGCTCGAACGGATCGAGCAGTTGATGGGCGTCGGTGCCTTCGAAGGCCAGGCCCCGTTGCTGACCGAGCGTCAGATGCAGATCGGTGATCTGGTGCTGCGGGAAATCCGCATGCGTCTGAAGTTTTTGCTCGATGTGGGGCTCGATTACCTCAGCCTTGATCGCCCGGCGATGACCCTTTCGGGGGGAGAAGCTCAGCGCATCCGCCTCGCCACCCAGATCGGTGCGGGCCTCACCGGAGTGCTGTACGTGCTGGATGAACCGAGCATTGGCTTGCACCAGCGCGATAACGATCGCCTCTTGGCCACGCTCGAGCGGCTGCGGGATCTGGGCAACACCCTCGTGGTGGTGGAGCACGACGAAGACACGATTCGTGCCGCTGATCATGTGGTCGATATCGGGCCGGGTGCTGGTGTGCACGGCGGCCACATCGTGGCGGAGGGCGATCTTGAGGCTCTCCTGAATGCGGAAGACTCCTTAACGGGGGCCTATCTCAGTGGTCGCCGCTCGATTCCCACCCCAGCGGAGCGGCGTAATGCCGGCAGTCGCAGTCTCAAGTTGCTCAACTGCGCTCGCAACAATCTCCGCGATGTGAGTGTTGAGTTCCCGCTGGGTCGCCTGGTGTCGGTCACCGGCGTGAGTGGCAGCGGTAAGAGCACCCTGGTGAACGAGCTGCTGCACCCCGCCCTGGAGAACGGCCTTGGCCACAAGGTTCCGTTCCCCACAGGTCTCGGTGAGCTGCGTGGTCTCAAGTCGATCGACAAGGTGATCGTGATCGATCAGTCACCGATCGGCCGTACCCCCCGCTCCAACCCGGCGACTTACACCGGGGCCTTTGATCCGATTCGTCAGGTGTTTGCCGCCACGGTGGAAGCCAAGGCGCGCGGCTACCAGGTGGGTCAGTTCAGTTTCAACGTCAAGGGCGGGCGTTGCGAGGCCTGCAAGGGCCAAGGCGTGAACGTGATTGAGATGAACTTCCTGCCCGACGTCTACGTGCAGTGCGACGTCTGCAAAGGAGCCCGTTTCAACCGCGAGACGTTGCAGGTGACCTACAAGGGCCACACCATCGCCGACGTGCTCGAAATGACGGTGGAGCAGGCCGCTGACGTGTTCTCCGCGATTCCCCAGGCTGCTGACCGTTTGCGCACCTTGGTGGATGTGGGCCTCGGTTACGTGAAGTTGGGCCAGCCCGCACCGACCCTCTCCGGTGGTGAGGCCCAGCGGGTGAAGTTGGCGACCGAATTGTCACGACGGGCGACGGGCAAGACCCTCTATCTGATTGATGAGCCCACCACCGGCCTCAGCTTCTACGACGTGCACAAGCTGATGGATGTGATGCAGCGACTGGTGGACAAGGGCAACTCGATCATCTGTATCGAGCACAATCTCGACGTGATTCGTTGCTCCGATTGGTTGATTGATCTGGGTCCGGAAGGGGGCGATAAAGGTGGCCAGATCGTGGTCTGCGGCACACCGGAAGAGGTGGCCCAGCATCCCACCAGTCACACCGGTCGTTATCTAGCCAAAGTTCTCGACCAACATCCAGCGGAGATCTTGCCCCAGGCTGCGTGACTTCGTTTCGCTTCCGTTCCGCTCTGGCGACCCTGCTGCTGGCCGTCAGCGGTTCGGTGTCGGGGTTGCTTCCGTCCCCGAGCCTGGCTTTGGAACGGTTGCGGATGACGCTGCCTCTGGTGGAGACCGCTGTGACCCTTGAACTGGGTCAGGCGCAGACGGCCCAGCAGCTGCTGAAGGCCAATCCGGATCTTGCCGAGCTTGATCAGGTCGGGGAGGGTGCCGTCAGCCGGGTGCTCGAACAATTGCTCACGGCTCCTTTGCCGAAGCAGAGCGTTGGATTTGTGCGGGAATCAGCGGGTGATCCGTTGTTCGAGCAGGCCCTGTTAGCGGCCTCTGAATTGGTGGAGGTCGAGGGACTGTCGGCTCCCCTGACGGGCGCAGATCTGCGGGTTGCTCTCAAGGCTGCCACCCATGACGGACAACCTCATCTGCTTGGTGTGCTCCGCCGATTGCCGGGGACCACGGCGTCGATCGATTTGCAGGCCTTGGTGTTTTATGCCAACCGCCTGGCCCGTCATCAGCGTGGGGCCCAGACCCTGATCGATGGGGGCCAGGCCGAGCGTGCTTTTCCTCAAACGGCATTGGTGGCGCAGGATCAGCAGCCGGGCTGGCGTCGTCGTCAGGCTGCGTTGTTGGTGCCCCATCGTCCAAGGCCGCTTGAGCTGGTGATTGTTCAGCCCCAGGGCGACTCCAACGGCCGGCTGGTGCTGATTTCCCATGGCCTTTGGGATGAACCCCTCAGTTTTGAAGGCTGGGCCGAGTGGTTGGCGGGCCGCGGCTACACGGTGCTGATGCCGGTGCATCAAGGCAGTGATTTGGCCCAGCAACAGGCGATGTTGATGGGGGATCAGCCGCCACCGACATCGGATGAGCTGCGACTGAGGCCCTTGGATGTGCGGGCCTTGCTTGATGCGGTGGCCGATGGTCGGTTACTGCCTGGAGCGGGCCTTGATACCAACGCTGTGGCGATGGTGGGCCATTCCTGGGGAGCCACCACCACCCTGCAGGTGGCGGGTCTGCGCACCACGGATGTGAACTTGATCAATCGCTGCCAAAACCCGCGGGATCCGGAGCGCAATCTCAGCTGGGTGCTGCAGTGCAGTTGGTTGAAGACTGCTGCAGATGGATCGCTGGGTGACCCAAGGGTGAAGGCTGCTGTAGCGGTCAGTCCGCCTTTGCGCCTGCTGTTTGACCCGGGTAGCGGAGCAGAGCTCACGGCCAAGGTGCTGCTGGTGAGTGGAAGCCGTGATTGGTTGGTGCCTCCTGGCCCTGAGGCGCTGGAGCCCCTGCGCCAGGGTGAGCCTTTGGCCCGAGGCCATCGTTTGGTGTTGGCTTCGGGCGGGGGGCATTTCAACCTGCGTGCACCGGCTGGAGTTGTTGATCCGCCCGTATTGGCGCCGTTGATCGAGGCCTGGATCAATCAGCAGTTGTTGCCCAAGGCCGTTTTTCGTTTCGACGCAGGAGGTTGGGGTAGTGACCGTTTGCCCCTGGTGGATGTCACTCCGCGATTGTGAGTCGGGGCTGGTCAGCAGCATCGGCTTTTAGATCGGGTTGGGTGGTTTCGACAACCCCGTTTTTGTTTGCGTTTCCTTGCTCCCTGTGCCAAAGCGGGGATCGGCATAGCTGACAACTTTGCAGTGCTGATCAGCTTTTTTCTTGATTTGAGGGATTTGAAGCTCTCATTTCACAGGTTTTTTTCACGTTTTCAGAGAAGAGATCCCCCTAACAGTTGAACAGGCGCTCGCGCCTTTTGTGTTCAGGGAAGGGGGTGACACGTGGGATTCAGGTTGTTGCATTTGCACCTGCACGGTCTCTTTCGTTCGCGGGATCTCGAGCTGGGGCGTGATGCTGACACGGGTGGTCAGACGCTCTATGTGCTGGAGCTGGCCCGGGGTTTGGCAGCCCGACCGGAAGTGGATCGGGTTGAGGTGGTCACCCGACTGATTCAGGACCGTCGCGTTTCGCTGGATTACGCCCGCTCTGAGGAGACGATTGTCCCTGGGGCGTCGATTCTCCGCTTCCCCTTTGGCCCCCGTCGTTATCTGCGCAAAGAGCAGCTTTGGCCCTATCTCGATGATCTGGCGGATCAGCTGGTGGCCCGTCTGCAGCAGCCTGAGCATCGCCCTGACTGGATTCATGCCCACTACGCCGACGCTGGCTATGTGGGAGCACTGGTCAGTCGACGCCTGGGGATTCCCCTTGTGTTTACCGGTCATTCGCTGGGCCGCGAAAAACTGCGTCGGTTGCTCGCCGGTGGTGGAGACCACGACCAGATCGAGCAGGCGTTTTCGATCAGCCGGCGCATTGATGCCGAAGAGCTGGCTCTGGCCCATGCCGATCTGGTGATCACCAGTACCCGTCAGGAAGCGGATGAGCAGTACTCCCGCTATGGCCGGTTCCAGGCTGATCGTGCTCAGGTGGTACCTCCTGGCGTGGATGCCAGCCGTTTCCATCCCCAGGGTGCCGCCATGGAAACCCAGGAACTCGATGGCTTGTTAAGTCCGTTCCTCCGCAATCCTGAGTTGCCGCCGTTGCTGGCGATTTCCCGGGCGGTGCGCCGCAAGAACATTCCAGCCCTGGTGGAGGCCTTTGGCCGCTCTGCGGTGTTGCGTGAACGCCACAACCTGGTGCTGGTGCTGGGATGCCGTGAGGATCCCCGCCAACTGGAGAAGCAACAACGGGAGGTGTTCCAACAGGTGTTTGACCTGGTGGATCGCTACGACCTCTATGGCCAGGTGGCTTATCCCAAGCAACACCGCCGCGACCAAATTCCCGCCATCTATCGCTGGGCAGCGAAACGGCGCGGTCTGTTTGTGAACCCCGCTCTGACCGAGCCCTTTGGTCTCACGCTTCTGGAGGCGGCGGCCTGCGGTTTGCCGATGGTGGCAACCGATGACGGTGGACCACGCGACATCCTGGCCCGCTGTGACAACGGGCTGCTGGTGGATGTCACCGATCTGGAGGCGTTGCAGGACGGTCTGGAGCGGGCGGGTTCCGATCGCTCCCGTTGGCATCGCTGGAGTGATAACGGCATTGAGGCCGTCAGTCGCCACTTCAGCTGGGATGCCCACATCTGCTCCTACTTGGCGCTGATGCAGCAGAACCTGGAGGTTCGGGAGTCAGCCCGCAGCCTGGCGACCCCAGCATCAGCATCCAGCCCTTTGGCCGATCGGTTGCTGTTGCTCGATCTGGATCAGGGGCTTGAGCAGCCGGAGAACGACAGCCTGGTGGCTTTGCGGGAGCAACTTCAGCGGGATGCCCACACAGGTCAGCCCAATGCGCTGGGCATCATCACCGGTCGATCCCTGGCGGCAGCACGGCATCGTTTTGCCGAGCTGCATCTGCCGGAACCCGGGGTCTGGATCACCCGCGCAGGCACGGAGATCGTCTACGGCCAGAGTCAGGAACCGGATCCCGGTTGGTCGCGCACGATCGCCATTGACTGGGATCGGAGTCAGGTGGAAAAGGCATTGCAGGATCTTGATGCCCATTTGACGTTGCAGGACCCTGCTCATCAGGGGCCCTTCAAGGTCAGTTATCTGTTGCGCCAGTCGGGTGAAGCGATCCTTCCCTTGGTGCGCCAGCGTCTGCGTCAACGGGATCAGGCTGCGCGGCCCTCGCTGCGCTGCCATTGGTTCCTGGATGTGATGCCTTTGCGGGCATCACGCAGCGAGGCCATTCGCTACCTCTCCCTGCGTTGGGGTCTGCCTTTGGAACGCATCTTGGTGGTGGCCAGCGAGCAAGGGGACGGCGAGTTGGTCCGGGGCTTACCGGCCACGGTGGTGCTGGCGGAACACGATCCCAGTCTCGACAGCTTTCGCCATCAGTCGCGGGTGTATTACGCCAGCCGTCAGTCGGTGTCCGGGGTGCTGGAGGGACTCCAGCACTACCGCTTTCTCACGCGACGCTGACACATGGTTCAGCCGGGCAGCACCTGCACGCAGGCGGCGGCCCGGTCGGCCCTGGCTCGGGCGTCGTTGACGTCGGTTCCGCGGGCCAGGGCCACACCCATGCGTCGCCCGGGGCGGGCATTCGGTTTGCCAAATAGCAGCAGCTGACTGTCAGGGTCCTTCAGAGCGTCGGCAACACCACTGAATTGGACGGCTTCCAGCTGTTCGGAGGCCAGGATCACCCGGCTGGCGGAGGGTTGTTCACAGCGGATGGCCGGAATCGGCAGCCCCAGCACAGCCCGCAGGTGCAGTTCGAATTCGCTCAGGTTCTGGCTGGCCAGGGTGACGAGGCCGGTGTCGTGGGGTCGGGGTGAGAGCTCTGAGAACACCACCTCGTCGCCGCAGAGGAAGAACTCCACGCCAAACAGACCAACGCCGCCGAGGTTCTCGGTGACGCTGCGGGCCATGGCCTGGGCTTGCTCCAGTTGGGCAGGGCTCATGGCTGCCGGCTGCCAGCTGCATTGATAGTCGCCGCCTTCCTGTTCATGGCCGATCGGGGGGCAGAACAGGGTGGTGCCATCAGCCTGGCGGATCGTGAGCAGGGTGATCTCCAGCTCGAAGCGCAGGAATTCCTCCACGATCACCCGTTCACCGCTGCCTCGGGCACCGGAGACCGCTGTGGACCAGGCAGCGTCGAGTTCTTCGGCACTTTTGACCACGCTCTGCCCTTTGCCGGAGGAGCTCATCACCGGCTTCACCACCACGGGGAAGCCCAGTGGAGCGGCGGCGGCTTTCAGTTCCTCGAGGTTGGTGGCATAGGCAAACCGGGCCGTGCGCAGTCCGAGTTCATCGGCGGCCAGGTCGCGGATGCGGTCGCGGTTCATGGTGACCGCCGTGGCCCGGGCCGTGGGGATCACCTGGATGCCGTCGTCCTCCAGGGCCTGGAGGGCATCCACAGCCAGGGCTTCGATCTCAGGAATCACCACATCAGGCCTGTGGCGGCGCACCACGTCCTGCAGGAGCGCTGCATCGGTCATGGGGAAGACTTCCGTCTGATCGGCCACCTGCATGGCAGGGGCGCCGGCATAGCGGTCACAGGCGATCACCCGGCAACCCAGGCGCTGGGCTGCAATCACCACTTCCTTACCCAGTTCGCCGCTGCCCAGCAGCATCACGGTTTTCGGGAACACGGTCATGGATGGCCAGGTAGCAGCATGGTGCGATCTTCGCGCTTCGCCGGCCATGGCTTTGCTGTTTGCCTTTTCCACGGCCGGTGATGCCGCCAATGGGCTGCTGTTTGGCTGGGATATCGCCACTGTTCAGAAGTGGGCCTTGATCTATCTGGGGGTGTCGTCGCTGGCGTTTGTGGTGGTGTGGATCCTGGGAGCGATTCGCCGGCAGTGAGGTGGGGTCTGGCCTCAGTGGGGCTGTTCGGGGATCAGGGTCAGTTGTCGCTCGGGTGATTCTTCGTTCACAAATCCCCAGGCATCGAACACCTCCGGTGTGGGGTGGGTGATGCGTTGCTGGCCGCTGATCCGTTCCAAGCGGAAGCCTTCCTTGGCCATGCGTCGCATCAGGCTGGCCGACTCTTCAAAGCGGGCTGCCATCGCTTCGAGACTGGCGCAGTCGCTGGTGAGACCGGCTTCCTTCCAGGTGAAATAGGCCATGGCAACAGCTCCGGATGCAAATGCTGGGAACTTCGCCATGATCCCTAACTCAGCACTGCTCGACTCAGGTGACACATTAACGTGACTAATCGGCGTTAAAACCGTGCCATATTTTTGTTTTCATTGTCGGGATTGGTGTGTTGTGGGGGCTGGGGTGCGGCCCTAGCTTGCGCTGAAGATCGTTTGAAGCGATGCGATGAAGAGGATTCGCATTTGGCTGGAGCAGACGGCGCGCTGTGTGGTGCTGTAAACGAGTGCCGCCTCTGCTCTCGCCACGTTGCAGATGCTGCCAGGGCAGGTGAGTCAGACCGTCAAGATGACGCCCTTCTTCTTTCAGAACGGAAGTCCTTTGTCCGGGATTGTCCAGATCATCGCTTTGGTGGTGCTTTTTCCTCTGATGTTGTTGATGGAGGGTTATTTGTTGCTCTTGATGTTGCGGGAGATTAATCAGGCGCCCTCCATTTGGCACTGGCGCTCATTCCGAAAACGCTGGCCTTGGGTTCCGATTGTTTTGGGTGTTGTACTCCCGATTGTTCTTTTGAATCTGGTGGGGATCGTTTTGCAGTTCAGGTAAGGGGACGTGGCAACAGCCCAAAGCTCACAAGCCCTGCGGTCATCAGCGAAGAAGCTCGCATTGATTTTTCGCTTCGAGAATGATCGATGCGACTTTGCTTGATGCATTGCCGAGGTTGAAGCCAAACATCTCTTTCACTTTGTGAAAAGCAAGCTCCCTTTCCTTGGGAAAATCAACACCATGAATGAACTTCTGAAGTAGATCGTCTGCTCCTTCGAATTGAGCACTCATGTTTTTGTAGATCTCGTAGATTTGCTGGTTGCGAAACGAGCTTTCGTCAATATTTAATAGAATTGCTTTTTCGAGCAATGCTGCTTCGATTGCAATTGAGCTGATGTCACCAACGACCACATCAGCAGCGAGAAGAGCTATGGCATCACTGGTTCCCATGCTCAGCAAGGCCGTTCCCTTGTCTCGTTCATGGCAAAGAGCTTGGTAAATCCAGGTTGAGGTTTCGCTGCTGACGTGATTGGTCCATAGATTTGGATGTGCTCCTTGGATGATCTGAACTTGGTCTCCAAGGGTGGAGAGAGCATGGATCAAGCTTGTTCCAAACCGTCTGAGCGTGCCGCGTTCCGTCCAGTGAGAGGCAAGAAAAACAATGGATTTTTTGCTGTCGATGCCCAGTGAATGCTTGATTGCTTGTTTGATTTCCGCCCTTCCCTGCTGAGAGCTGGAAATATAGTCTGCAAAAAAATCGTTTTTAGGACAACCAGTAAGAGCAAATTTTTTATTCTTGCTCGTCTTTTCCCTTAGGTTTGTTGTTATGTATTGTTCTTCGGCTGCTGAGATGGTGCAGTAAATGTCTGATGCTTGATAGCAAGAGATGACGTAGTCTGCCGTGAGGTTATTTCCAAAAGCTGAACCGTGGGGTACATGAATGTAGAAGCCCTCATTTAGGTCATGATTTTGATCGGGGATGTGTGTTGTGATGAGCACATACTTGTAACCCTTTGGCTTTTGTTGTGTTGTTTCGCGAGGGTGTTTGAAATTCTGCTTTAGTCGGTCGAATATTGTTTTCGATGTTTCGTTTCTGAAGCTGTATTGGTTGCAGGGTGCGTAGACGCCCATCCATTGCTCAGATTCTGGCTCTTGCTTGATTAATTCCGTGATGATGGGGACATAACAATCCCAGCTCTGCGAGCTGAAGGCATAAAAAATAATCTGATTCTTCATTGCTTCTCTTCTTCAGTTCAGCTGTTGGGTCGTAGCAAGATGCCGCCAATCACGAGAACGAACGTCACCAGCCAGAACGCCCGCACCACCTGTTGTTCCGCTGCGCCACCCAGTTCGAAGTGATGGTGGAGCGGTGCCATGCGGAACACCCGCCGGCCCACACCATCGGGGCCCTTCGTGGCTTTGAACACCCACACCTGGATGATCACCGAGAGGGATTCCGCCAGGAACACACCGCCCATCACCAGCAGGGGCCAGAGGCTGTTGCTGAGCAACGCGACGGCGGTGAGGGAGGCACCCATGGCCAGGGACCCTGTGTCCCCCATGAACACTCGGGCAGGGTTGCGGTTATGGGCAAGGAAACCGATCCAGGCGCCGGCCATCGCCATGCAGAACCCCGCCAGGGCCGGATCACCACTGTTACCTCGCAGCATCAGTTGCAGTCCCATGCCGCTGAACACCAGGGCTCCACAACCAGCCGCCAGGCCATCGAGCCCGTCGGTGAGGTTGGTGGCATTGCTTTCGGCCAGAAAAACAAACAGACCCAGGGGCCAGATCAGCCAGCCCAGGGGCAGTTCGAGCCCGATGGGCAGGGCAATGGTGGAGCTGATCCAACCCTGCCAGCGGGCAACACCAAGAAAGACGGCGGCTGCACCTGCCTGCAGCAGTAACTTGCCGCGAGGCGTGAGGCCGGTGTTGGTCTGACGGGTGAGGCTGCGCCAGTCATCGATGCCGCCAATCAGCATGAAGGCAAGGGTGATGGCGGCGACGGCCAGCAAGCGCTCCGCATTGCCGTCTTGCACGCTCACCAGAGCACCGACGATGACCCCCACCGGCACCACCAGCAGGCCACCCATGGTCGGGGTCCCGGCTTTGCTCAGGTGAGCCTGGGGTCCGTCTTCCCGGATGACCTGGCCCATCTTCAGGGAACGCAGCTGCGGAATACCCAGCCAGGCGCTCAGAGCGGCCAACAGCGTGGTGATCAGCAACGGCAGGCTGAGCAGGCTGCCGGGAATCCAGCGATCGCTGGCGAAGGCCAGTGCAAAAACGGCAATTGCAAGCACTGCTGCCGGAAACCGACCGTCCATCGCGCGGGACGGATCCTGGGGTTCAAGCACGGCGTCGCCTCTGGTCGCCGAGAGATTAGGGGAACCGCTGGTTCCCCACAGCACAACAGGGTCAGTCGACCGTCAGGTCGGAGAGGATCACTCCTCCCAGCCTTCTTCCTGTTCGTCGTCTTTGTTGTAGTCCTCTTTTTCGCCCATCAGTGCTGACAGCTCCTCTTCTTCCACGGTGCTGACGTCGCTGGAGGAGGATTCCTCGTCTTCCACAAGGCGGCCACTGGTTTCCAGCCAGCTCAGAAGATCGGGCTCCTCACGCAATGGCAGCACCGGTGCCGGCTCCTTGCGCCCATAGCGCGTCAGGGCGGGATTGATGCTGTCGAGTGCGCTGCTCATCGCTGAGGACAAAGTCCAATAAGTCCAATCAAACATCATAGTGGATCGCATCAGCTTGATTTCTCCTTGAGCGGTAAACCACTGGCCCTGCTGCTCGTCTGGGGATTGGCCCTGTTGATCAGCTTTGGTTTGCGCCTCTGGGGCCAGCACCATCCAGAGCCGTTGCCGGTGGATGGCACGACTGTGGGCCTGTTGGTGTTTGGTCCCGCTCTGGTGCTTGTGGCCTGGTTGCTGATGGGCTGGACCGACGGGGAGAGAGAATCAGACGATTGTGAACAGGAGTCCCGTTGATGGGCCGTGCGAAGAAGGTCGTGCTCGCCTATTCCGGTGGAGTGGATACGAGTGTCTGCATTCCTTATCTGAAGCAGGAATGGGGCGTCGAGGAGGTGATCACCTTCGCTGCAGACCTCGGCCAGGGCGATGAGCTCGAGCCCATCCGTCTGAAGGCTCTGGATGCTGGTGCGAGCCAGTCGCTGGTGGGCGATCTGATTGAGCCCTTCATTCAGGAGTTCGCGTTCCCCGCGATTCGGGCCAATGCTCTGTACGAAGGGCGTTACCCCCTCTCGACAGCCCTGGCTCGCCCCTTGATTGCCCGTCGGCTGGTGGAAGTGGCCCGCGAGGTGGGTGCTGATGCCGTTGCCCATGGCTGCACTGGCAAGGGCAACGACCAGGTGCGTTTCGATGTGGCCATCGCGGCTCTCGCGCCTGACCTCAAGGTGCTCACCCCAGCCCGCGAGTGGGGGATGAGCCGTGAGGAGACGATCGCCTACGGCGAGCGTTGCGGCATTCCGGCGCCGGTCAGCAAAAAATCTCCTTATTCCATCGATCTCAATCTGCTCGGCCGCAGCATCGAAGCTGGCCCTCTGGAAGATCCGATGGTGGCGCCGCCGGAAGAGGTGTTCGCCATGACCCGTTCGGTGGCCGACACCCCCGATGCTCCCGAAGAGATTGAAATCAGCTTCGAGGGCGGCAATCCCGTTGCCATCAATGGCCAGCGTCTCGACCCCGTTGCCCTGATCCGTGAGGCCAATCGCCTGGCGGGAACCCACGGCATTGGCCGTCTCGACATGATCGAGAACCGTGTGGTGGGGATCAAGAGCCGCGAGATTTACGAAACCCCAGGCCTGTTGCTGCTGATTCAGGCCCACCAGGAGCTGGAGAGTCTCACCCTTGCCGCCGATGTGCTGCGCAGCAAGCGTCAGCTGGAGATGCAATGGGCTGATTTGGTGTATCAGGGCCTTTGGTTCGGTCCGCTCAAGGACGCCCTCGACGGCTTCATGGATCGCACCCAGGTGCATGTCAACGGTGTTGTCCGTCTGCGTCTGCACAAGGGCACGGCCACCGTCATCGGCCGTGCATCAGCCGAGAGCAGCCTGTACGTGCCGGCCATGGCCTCCTATGGCAGCGAAGATCAGTTCGATCACCGCGCTGCTGAGGGCTTCATCTACGTCTGGGGATTGCCCACCCGTCTCTGGGCTGCAACCCACCGCGGCTGAATCAGGCGCTCTCCTGTTGTCCATCGTCGGGGGTGCCGCTGATGCGGCGCACCCCCGGCCATCCCCAGCGCAGGGCAGCCCGTCGCAGTGGTGCCCGATTGGCCTCGTGGATTTCCTGAGCCTGGGCTAGCAGGCGATAACGCTCCAGCAGTGGTTCAAGCCGTTGCCGGAATTTGCGTTCAAACAGCTCGGGCAGTTCGGCGAGCAGGGCTTCGTAGTCGGCCACGGTGGCTTCCAGCTCCTTCACCTGCTCCCTCAGGCGAATCAGTTCCGCCTCGTCGTCGTTGGGTTTGGTCCGCGCTGCTGCCTCAGCCATCTGAGCCCATTGCGGAGACGGGGCCTGGTGCTGAGCATCAAAAAAGTCCATGGCCAGACGGTATCGCCGGGCCATGGACTGAACAATCCCTGGATGAAAGGATCAGGCAGGGGCGCCTGCAGGCTGTTCTTCCTGGGCAGGAGCTGCGGTGCCGGGCATCACGCGGGGCTCGGGCAGAGGACCGTCCTGTTTCACGGTCAGGTAGCGGATCACGTCTTCGCTGAGGCGCATGGCCTTCTCCAGCACGGCCACCTGCTGGCCGTCGCCGTTGTGGCTCAGCTGCACGTAGATGCCTTCCTTGTTCTTATTGATCGCATAAGCCAGGCGACGCTTGCCGCGCATCTGGTTATCGAGCACTTCGGCACCAGCCTCAACGAGGATGTCGCGGTACTTGTTGAGATGGGACTCAACTTCCTCTTCCGGGATATCCGGACGGAGGATGTACATGGTCTCGTAGTAAGGCGTCTGGGTCATGGAGATGGATCCGACGGGGACTCATGGCTCACCGAAGTGAGCGACGGATCAGTAATCGTATCGCTTGGGGGGTTGACAGCTCAGTAGAGCTGCATGCGAACGGCTTGGCTCAGGCCAGGGAGATCCGGCTCTCGGCCCCGCAGGCACTCGATTAGGGCGAAGAGCACCACCGCCAGCACCCCCAGCAGCACCGTGCTGCCCAGGGTGCGCATCACCAGGCCCCCAAGGCTCATGCTCAGCGGGGCATACAGGTAGCCGATCAGGATCACCACGATGTCCACCAGCAGTGCCTGGAGGGTGTTGAAGCGCAGGAAATAAGGAACGTTGGGGTTGCGCACCACCGCCAGGAACAGCACGAAAAACAGCAGCAGCCCGCCCAGGGCAAGGGGCCCGAAACTGACGCTGCGTTGCAGGATCGCCACCGGGACTGCGGGCAGCAGCAGCAGGCCAAGCGCCGGATATTGCGCCACCAGGGCCTGGCCGAAGGGCAGGGCATCGCTGAGCGGCAGCAGATACACCAAGACCGCCAGCAGGCGCTGCCACACAGGGATGGGCATACAACAGAAGGAGCTGTTCTGACGCTAGGCGGCGAGTCGCTGGAGGGCGGCCTCGCGCATGGCCGCAACTGGTACGTCGTCTTGGCCTGTCCACAGGCGAAGTGCAGCAGCACCCTGCTGCACCAGCATTTCCAGACCGTCGAGGGTGCGGCAGCCCCGTTCTTCGGCCAGCTTCAGCAGTTGGGTCGGCCTTGGGGTGTAGATGATGTCGTACACCCAGGATCCGGGCCTGAGGCGGTTGATCAGGCTGTCGCTGAGGGGACTGGCCAGCGCTGCGCATGGGTCGGTGGGGGAGGCCATGCCCACGGGTGTGGTGTTCACCACCACATCGCATTGATCGAGCGCGTCATGCAGGGCGGCGTCACTGCTCCAGAGCAGTGGTTCCAGTTGGGGCGACCAGCGGCCGCAGGCTGCCATCACCTCATCCAAGACCGGTTGTCGGCGCCCTGCGATCTGAATCCGCGAGCAGCCCAGTTCGGTCAGGCCAGCCACCACGGCGCGAGCGCTGCCTCCACAACCCAGCACCAGGGCGCTGCGTTGGCTCCAGTCCGGTTCCGCCTCCTTCAGCGGGCGGTAGAAACCCTCCACGTCGGTGTTGGTGCCGAACCAGCCCCCATCGCTGTGGGGCACCAGCACGTTCACCGCCCCAAGCCGCTCCGCCAGCGGGCTGAGGTCCCGGCATAGCCCAGCCACGCTCTGCTTGTGGGGGATGGTCACGTTGAGGCCCCGGCACCCCACTGCGTGCAGACCTTGGATCACGGTGGCCAGCTGCTCTGCAGGCGTGGGCAGGGCCAGAAACACCCAGTCCAACCCCATGGCCTG
This sequence comes from Salipiger bermudensis, assembly GCA_964225855.1. Taxonomy (GTDB): domain Bacteria; phylum Cyanobacteriota; class Cyanobacteriia; order PCC-6307; family Cyanobiaceae; genus Synechococcus_C. The sequence goes on from CAXQPR010000050.1 coordinate 15,360, forward strand.
GAGGGCAGCGTTGTGCATTGCCGGGGAGAGCGAGTGATGCACCGGATCGCCAAGAAGGCCCACCAGCGCAGTGCTGGCGCCGATTGTTCCTGGGCGGGTCATGGCCGGTTGTCTGCTCGTGCCCCCCAGCCTGCCTGTCGAACTGTTCGGGAACCACACCTCGTGCTCGTGCCACTGCACTGGGGAAGATGCAGAAGTTCAAGACGACTTTTCGACGAGGAGGTGGGATCCCATGGGCAAAGTTGTAGGTATTGACCTCGGCACCACGAACAGCTGCGTTTCCGTGATGGAAGGTGGCAAGCCCACCGTGATCGCCAACGCAGAAGGATTCCGCACCACCCCCTCGGTGGTTGCTTACACCAAGAACCAGGATCAGCTGGTCGGTCAGATCGCCAAGCGCCAGGCGGTCATGAATCCCGACAACACCTTCTATTCCGTCAAGCGCTTCATCGGCCGCCGCGTCGATGAGGTGAACGAAGAGTCGAAGGAAGTGAGCTACGGCGTCGAGAAGGCCGGCGCGAACGTGAAGGTGAAGTGCCCCGTCCTCGATAAGCAGTTCGCCCCTGAAGAAGTCAGCGCTCAGGTGCTGCGAAAGCTGGCCGAGGATGCCGGCAAGTATCTGGGTGAGAGCGTCACCCAGGCGGTGATCACGGTTCCCGCCTATTTCAACGACTCCCAGCGTCAGGCCACCAAGGACGCCGGCAAGATCGCCGGTCTGGAAGTGCTGCGCATCATCAACGAGCCCACCGCTGCGGCTCTGGCCTACGGCCTCGACAAGAAGAGCAACGAGCGCATCCTGGTTTTCGACCTGGGCGGTGGCACCTTCGACGTGTCTGTCCTGGAAGTGGGCGACGGCGTGTTCGAGGTGCTCTCGACCGCTGGTGACACCCACCTTGGTGGTGACGATTTCGACAAGGTGATCGTCGATCATCTGGCCGACACCTTCAAATCCAACGAAGGCATCGATCTTCGTCAGGACAAGCAGGCCCTGCAGCGTCTCACCGAGGCGGCTGAAAAAGCCAAGGTTGAGCTCTCCAACGCCACCCAGAGTGAAATCAACCTGCCGTTCATCACGGCCACTCCTGAAGGTCCGAAGCACCTCGACCTCACCCTCACCCGGGCCAAGTTCGAAGAGCTGGCTTCCAAGCTGATCGACCGCTGCGCCACTCCTGTGGAGCAAGCGCTGAAGGACGCCAAGCTGTCCTCCTCTGAGCTCGACGAGATCGTGATGGTGGGTGGTTCCACCCGCATCCCTGCGGTGCTCGAGCTGGTGAAGCGCATCACCGGTAAGGATCCCAACCAGACCGTGAACCCCGACGAAGTGGTGGCCGTGGGTGCTGCCATTCAGGGCGGTGTGCTCGCCGGTGAGGTCAAGGACATCCTGCTGCTGGACGTCACCCCCCTCTCCCTGGGTGTGGAAACCCTCGGCGGTGTGATGACCAAGATGATCAACCGCAACACCACGGTTCCCACCAAGAAGTCGGAGACCTATTCCACCGCTGTGGATGGTCAGACCAATGTGGAAATCCACGTGCTTCAGGGTGAGCGCGAGATGGCATCCGACAACAAGTCGCTCGGAACCTTCCGTCTCGATGGCATCCCCCCCGCCCCCCGTGGCGTGCCCCAGATCGAAGTGACTTTCGACATCGACGCCAACGGCATCCTCAGTGTCACCGCGAAGGACAAGGGCAGCGGCAAGGAGCAGAGCATCTCGATCACCGGTGCTTCGACCCTCAGTGAGAACGAGGTGGAGAAGATGGTGAAGGATGCCGAAGCCAACGCCAGCGCTGATAAGGAGAAGCGCGAGCGAATCGACGTCAAGAACCAGGCTGAAACTCTCGTCTATCAGGCCGAGAAGCAGCTGGGGGAGCTGGGCGACAAGGTCGATGCCGACGCCAAGGCCAAGGTGGAGGACAAGCGCGTCAAGCTCAAGGAAGCTGTTGAGAAGGATGACTTCGAGGCCATGAAGTCCCAGTTGGAGGAACTCCAACAGGAGCTCTATGCCCTGGGTGCGTCCGTCTACCAGCAGGCCGGTGCTGAGGCTGCTGCTCCTGGTGCTGATGCCGGTGCTGCGGGTGGCAATGGTGCTGCAGGTGGCGCCGACGACGTGATCGACGCTGAATTCACTGAGTCGAAGTGATGCTTTCGGCTCCCCAACGGGGGGCCGTGGTTGTTCCACCCCGTCTGCCTTGCAGGCGGGGTTTTTTGTTGGGATCCGCCTTGCCTGGAAGCATCAAAAAAGGGGGGGCTTCGCCCCCCCCTTGCGTTGTGCAGTCATCCCTCCATGGTGTGGAGGGTCGTGGATCAGTTGATCGAGTTGGCAGCTTCCTTGGCTTTGCTCACCACTTCTGGGGGAAGAGAGACATAGCCGAGCTCGGGGGCCTTCGACTGGGCTTCCTCGGAGAGCATGTAGTCAAAAGCCTTCTTCAGCAGAGGGGTCTTGTCGTCGTTGCCGGTTTTGTAGGCCAGCACCCAGGTGAAGGTCACGATTGGGTAGCCACCCTTGGGATTGGGGTTGCCGCCGATCAGATCAGGACCGAGGTCAATGGATCCCAGGGCTTCACTGGCGGTGGCGTTGGTGGGCTTGACCTGATCGCCAGAGGCGTTTTGCACGGCCGCAGCCTGCAGCGCACCCTTCACGTAGGCCAGCTCCACATAGCCGATGCCACCACCGATCTGGCTCAGCTGGGCGGCGACACCTTCATTGCCCTTGGCACCCACGCCGGTGGGCCACTGCACGGATTTGTCGGCGCCGACATCCTTCTTCCAGGCCGGGCTGATGGCGGAGAGGTGTTTGGTGAAGTTGTAGGTGGTGCCGGAGCCGTCGGAACGGTGCACCACCTTGATGGCTTTGTCGCCGCAGCCCAGTTCGCTGTAGTTCTTGATCGTGCCCAGGAAGATGCCAGCCAGCTGTTCCTGGGTGAGCTTGAGCTCACAACCGGGGTTGTTGTAGGCCACGGCGATGGCACCCGCGGTCATCGGAATCTGCACCACACCGCGGCTCACTTTGGCGATCGCCTCGGGCTTCATCGGCTTATCGGAAGCGCCGAAGTCAACGGTGCCGGCGGTGAACTGACGCACGCCCGCGCCGGAGCCCACGGATTGGTAATTGACGTTGAGGCCCTGGGGTGACAGATCCTGGAACCAGCGCTGATAGATCGCTGCAGGGAAGGAGGCGCCAGCTGCAGAAAGGCGACCTGTCGCTTTGTCGCCATTACCAGAGGAGCAGGAGACCAGGCTGACGGCGGCACCAAGGCCGGCGACTGCGGCGGCCGTACGCGTCAGAAAGGAGCGAGACATGTTTCCAGGAACACATTCGAATGGACTACATGTAGCCAGCAGAATGCTGAACTCCGTAAAGAGGCGCTTAAGGCTCGGTAAGCATTCGTTTCTGGTGGTCACCGGCGTTGATTTGTTCGCTCACCCACTCGGCGGTCGCCGGAGCCAGCAGCACGCCGTTGCGGTAGTGGCCAGTGGCCAGGATCAACCCTGGTTCGAGCACTTCCAGGAGAGGGGCGGGTCGCCCGCTCGGCCGGGCCCGCAGACCATGCCAACGGCCCACTTCCTTGCACTCCCCAAGCCAACGCGGGGCATCGCCTTCTAGGGTTTTTAAGGCCGCGGCTGCTGCAGCATCGGGGTCAGTGCCTGGCTCCAGGGTGGCGCCGAGCCAGAGCTGATCCGCCCCGTGACGCACCAGATTCACGCCATGGCTGACCAGCACAGCCGGCCACTGGCTTCCCAGGGCTTCGGCACTGGCCAATTGCAGTTGCAGCACCTGTCCCAGCACCGGCTCCATCGGGCGTTCATGGCCGAGAGGGGCCAGGAGGGCTTGGCTCGCGAGTGCACTGCAAACCACCACTTGCCGGGCGGTCACTTGGCTGCCGTTGGCGAGTTGCAGTACCCATCCGCTTTGGCTTCGTTGGAGGTGCTCCACCCTGGTGGCCTTCAGGGCCACATTCAGTTGTTGCAGTTGCTGCCGAAGTGCCTGTTGCAGGAGCAGCGGATCGACCCTGCCATCCTGGGCCGAAAGCAGCGCTCCATAGCGACAGTTTGGCCAGTCGGGATGCGCATCCTGCAGGGTGTCGGGCGGCAGGAATTGCAGGCCCAGTGCAGAGCGCTGCTCGGCCAAGTGGCGTTGAAGGTCGGCTTCCTGATCACTGGCGGCCAGCTGCACCAATGCGGTGTGTAGCGCCACCGGTGCGTCTGGCGTGTGCAGAGCGTCAGCCCACTGGGGCCACAGCTCCATGCTGCGTCGCCGCAGCCGCCAGGCTCTGCCGCTGGAACGGCGGAACACATGGCCCATCAGGATTCCAAGCGACGCTGACGTGCCGGTCAGTGTTGACTTGGGATGTCGCTCGGGCGTTTGGGCCAGTTCTGGATCCACCAGAACCACAGGGTGCCCCTGGCGAGCCAGGGTCCAGGCGGTGCCGGCACCAATGGCGCCAGCACCGATGATCGCGATGGAGTCGCTCAGGGGGTCGTCGTCAGCTCAGGGCCTGCTCGGGAATGACCCGGGCGTAGTTGGCGAAGCCGGTGGCCACTTCCACGTAGGCCTTCTGCAGACGGGGGCCGTCCTGGAGACGGGCGGCTTCATCGAGGTCTGCCAGACCTTCTTTCAGGCTGGTGGCCAGCTTGTTGGCCTCAGCTCGGTCGCCGGGAAGCAGACGCTGATTGATGTACAGCATGTCGCGCCCCACTTCCTGCATCGGGCCGTGGATCAGGTTGCGGGTGAAGGTCCAGTCGCGGGCGTTCACCAGCTTGGCCAGCTCAGGAAGGCGCTCCTGGGCAGCCTTGAATTCGGTGGCATTGCGGCGGATCACTGCCATCTCATCGGGCGTGATGGTCGGAGCGCTCTTCGCCGCATCGCCACAGGCCACCAGGCTGAGGCACAGGCAGGCGCAGAGACAGAAGGAGGCGAGGCGACGCAGGGCGCTCAGCATCACAAATGAGAGAGGAAGATGGCGGGGATTTTACCCAGGCTCAATCCTGCTCAGCGCATCGTGAGAATGGTTGTTCATGCGCCTTGGTTGTGAGTTCCCCTTCCGTGATCCTGCAGCTGATCTGCCCCGATCGGCCCGGTTTGGTCAGTGAACTGGCGGGATGGGTGGCAGCCAACGGCGGCAACATTCGCCATGCCGATCACCACACCGATGCGGGTGCGGGCTTGTTCCTCAGTCGCCTGGAGTGGGAGCAGCAGGGCTTCGGGCTGCCGCGTCAGGCGATTGCTCCGGCCGTTCGTTCCTTAGCTGAGCGTCTTGACGGTGAGGTGCAACTGCACTTCTCCGATGAGTTGCCCCGTGTGGCGATTTTCGCCAGCAAGCAGAGCCATTGTCTGCTCGATTTGCTCTGGCGGGCCCGCAGTGGTGAGTTGCCGATGCAGGTGCCGCTGGTGGTGGCCAACCACCCCGACCTTGAACCGCTGTGCAAGGAGTTCGGCGTCGCCTTTGCCTGCGTGCCGGTGACGGCCGCCACCAAACCGGAGGCCGAGGCCCAGATGCTGGGATTGCTGGAGGAGCACGGCATTGAACTGGCGGTCTTGGCCAAATACATGCAGGTGCTCAGCGCTGATTTCCTTGAGCGCTTCCCCACGGTGATCAACATTCACCACTCGTTTCTGCCTGCCTTCAAGGGGGCCCAGCCCTATCACCGGGCCTGGGAGCGGGGGGTGAAGTTGATCGGTGCCACGGCCCACTACGTCACCGAAGACTTGGATGACGGCCCGATCATTGAGCAGACCACGGTGCATGTCAGCCACCGCGATGAGGTGGAGGATCTGATCCGCAAGGGTCGCGACACCGAGCGGCTGGCTTTGGCCCGGGCGGTGCGTCTGCACCTGCGCCGTCAGGTGATGGTCTATCGCGGCCGCACGGCGGTGTTCGCATGACGGCACGTCTGTGCGCATGGCTCAGGAGTGGCTGTCCGGCCGTCGCTTCCCCCTGGGGTTGGTGCCTGTTTCAGCTCGGCCTGCTGCTGCTTCCCTCGACGGTGTTGCTGGCCAGCCTGCTGTTTGTGCCGGCATTGGTGCTGGGCAGCCTCCGTCGTGAAGGGCCCTACTGGTGTGATCGCTGGAACTGGCCGCTGCTGGCGGCTGGCGGTTTGATGCTGCTCGGTTGTTTCAGCGCCGTGCGCGCTGATCTCGCCTGGGCTGGCCTGGCCAATTGGCTGCCCTTCTTCTGGGGGTTCTGGGGGTTCCAGCCCTACGTGGCGGAGGCCGGGGCGCGTCGCCGTGCGGCGCTCTGGTTGGTGGCGGGCACGCTGCCCGTGGTGGTGACCGGCCTGGGTCAGTTGTGGTTGGGTTGGCAGGGGCCCTGGCAGCTCCTGGGGGGCCTGGTGATCTGGTTTATGGCTCCTGGAGGGGAGCCGGAGGGCCGGCTGTCGGGTCTGTTCGATTACGCCAACATCGCCGCGGCCTGGTTGGCGCTGGTCTGGCCCTTGATGCTGGCTGCTTTGGTGCAGCCCGGACTCGATCGCAGTCGTCGGGGTGTGGTGTTGATCCTGTCTGCCGCCTTGGTGACGGCTCTGGTGCTCACTGAGTCCCGCAATGGCTGGGGCGCGTTGGTGCTGGCGGTGCCCCTGGTGCTTGGGCCGGTGAGTTGGCCTTGGTTACTGCCGCTGCTGGCCCTTGCGTTGATCCCTGTTCTGCTGGCGGTGTTGCCCGGTGTCCCCGAGTTGCTTCAGGACCCTGCCCGAGCGTTGGTGCCCGAGTCGGTGTGGTCACGGCTCAGCGACAGCCGCTATGCGGGGGAGCGTGCCCTGGCCTCCACCCGTCTCAGTCAGTGGGGCGTGGCTTTGCAGTTGATCGCTGAACGTCCCTGGCTGGGTTGGGGTGCTGCGGCTTTTTCCGTGCTGTACCCCTTACGCACGGGCAAATGGCATGGTCATTCCCACAACCTGCCGTTGGAGCTGGCGGTCAGCCATGGGCTGCCGGCGGCGCTTGCGTTGGTGGGTCTGGTGCTGGCGTTGTTGATTGTGTCGTTGCGCTGCAGCCGCATGGGTTTGTTCGATCGCGCCTGGTGGGCTGCGGTGCTGGTGCTGGTGGTGCTCCACGGCACCGATATGCCGTTCTTTGACAGCCGCCTGAACATTGCCGGTTGGATCCTGTTGGCCGGACTGCGCAGTCGGATTCGGGAGACAGAGACGGCAGCGGTCAGCCCAGGCTGAGGGCCTGTTGGCGGTGCTCCTGCAGCTTCTCCTGACTCAAGGGGCCATCGAGATGGCCCCAGGGCAACACCGCGTCAGAGGCCCACTCCTCGTGCACCACGCTCTCCCAACTGGGAGGCAGTGGTAAGACAACGCCTGCGCTGCGGGCTTCAGGCAGTTCACCGGCCAGGGCGGCTCGGTAGGCCTTTTTCCAACCCCCCAGACTTTCCTGGGAGCCGCGCACCGCCGCGATCACGGGGGCCAGGCGGCGGTCGCTGCGGGAGAGCAGGGCTTGGATCACGCTCCAGCCATAGCTTTCCGGGCGCAGATCAATGCCCTTGGGTTTGAGGCGTTTTGCCAGCAGTTTCAAGCGTTTTTCTGCTTCGGGGCGTACCCCTTGCCATTGGAAGGGGGTGTGCGCCTTGGGTACGAATGTGCTCACCCCCAGGGTGAAGCGCAGCCCAGGGGTGCCTTTCTTGAGGCTCAGCAGCAGCGCGGCGGTGCTTTCCACATCGTCGTTGTCTTCGCAGGGGAGTCCCACCATCCCGTAGAGCTTCAGGGCTTTCAGTCCGCCTTGTTTGGCGTGGCGGGCCGCGGCTTCGATTTCTTCGCCGCTGAGTTTTTTGTTCACCACGCGACGCATGCGTTCGCTGCCGCTCTCGATCGCGATGGTCAGGGATTTGCTGCCTCGTCCTGCCAGCACAGCCGCCAGCTCCGGGGTGACCGTTGCGGCCCGCACGGAACTGACGCTGACGCGCAGGTCATCGAAGCGGTCATGGGCCAGCCACTGCAGCAGATCGCTGAACTGGGGGTGCTGGGTCACGGAAGCCCCAAGCAGGCCCAGGCGTTTGGTGGCCTTCAGTCCCTTTTCCACCGCCGGAATGAGGCCGTCATCGAGCGACGGGGTGCGGAACGGCAGGGTCAGATAACTGGCCAGACAGAAGCGGCACAGTTCCGGGCAGCTGCGCACCACTTCCACCATGTGGATGTCGGGCCAGGCCGCTTCCGGCGTGATCACCGTGGAGTGGCTGAGGCTGTTGCCGCGCCAGGTCTGTTTGGCCACCCGTTCCGGAAGGGTTGCATCCACCGGCGCCACCCCCAGCAGGGTGCCGTCCGCTGCATAGCGGGGCGCATGCAGCTCCGGCACGTAGATCCCCGGCACCCGGGCCAGATGCTGCAGTTGTTCGGCGCGGGGCTGGCCCTTCACGCTCTGGAGGGCATCGATGAAGGCGGGCAGCAGGTCTTCGCCATCGCCCAGCAGCACCACATCGAAAAACGGTGCGAGGGGCTCGGGATTGGCGGTGAGCACGGGTCCGCCACCAAACACGATCGGATGGTCGTCGGTGCGCGCGTGGCTCCAGATCGGGATTCGCTGTTGCTCCAGCAGATCGAGCAGGACTGGTCCGTCGAGTTCCCAGCTCAGATATAGCCCAAACACGTCGCAGTGCCGGTCGGGTGGATCTCCCTGATCAGTGAACAGCCGGCGTACGTCAACATCGGACCGCATCGCCAGAGTGGACCAGACGATCTGATAACCAAGGCTGGTGATGCCCACGGTGTAAGTGCTGGGGAAAGCCAGCACCGTGCGCAGTGCGCCCGGCTCCGGC